>JAFMMM010000351.1 GCA_017859815.1 Planctomycetota bacterium
TGATACATAATCGCCGCGCTACCGGGAGCATACGCCGCCCAGTAAGCACCGGTCCCGTCTCCACCCATGCGCCGCCGGGTTCCAGGCTCCAGTACCTCCACGATCACATGGTGCACAACGCTGATGTCCGTGGGACGAACCTCATATCCCTGGACCCAGGCATCCTCCTCCGAGGTCCATTTCACAAAAGCGTACTCATATGGCATCTCACCCTCGGCACGCACCGCTTTGGATTCCGGAATTCGCACAATCCGGTCCGGTGGGCCCATCTGCCAGCCGGCATTCCACTGCAATGGCAGTGCTGCATCCTGTGGGTCGCCTTCCGGACGTCCGCCGTTCAGCCACGCCAGCAAATCGCGACGATCTGCGGCCGCCAGTGATCGATCATTGGCCCAGCCTGGATGAGGCTCCGACACAGCCTCTGCCAACCATGGTGGCATCCGCTTCGTTTCAACCACCTCGCGAATCATTGCTGCATGAGCAGACACTTCCTGATATGTCATCAGCGGAAAAGGACCAACCGCGCCTTCATGATGACACGTCTGACAATGCTGCTGCATGATCCGCGACACCCGTCCGTGCCATGTGACGCTGGCAGTTTCCTCCACCGGCTGATCCGGCTCCAGGAGACATCCGGGCGCCGAAGTAGCCGCGACCGTAACACGCCGGTCGGCCAAAACATCTTCCAGAGCATCCCGCAGCCAGTGGTGTTGCGGCTCGTCTCGTGCGTAGCCAATGCCGTACTGGTCGTTGACGGCCCCGTGGTAGACAACGGTCCGTGCTGCATCGAGAACAAAGACGTCCGTGGTTGAAACCGCCCCGGGATGATGCAGAAATCTTTCATCTTCATCGATTACGTAAATTGAGGTTTCGTGCAGTAATCGAGCCGCCTCTTTCATTCCGGCAATCGAATCCGAAGCAACACAATTTACAAGAATAAACTGAACGCCCTGTTCCGAATACTGCTGACTCAACTCCACCAGTGCGGGCAGATACTTTCGACTCATCGGACAGCTCGTGCTTGTCATGGCGATGACGGTGGCCCGGTTTACCGAGAAATCAGCCAGGCGATGCAGCTGTCCCGCGAGATCCATGAACTCAAAATCCGGCACCAGACGACCAACGCCGTGAGCTGCCGCAGATGCCATTGGTACCGACGATCGCCGTGGATCCGGACGCGGTTCAGCAATCGGGGCCGCTTTCTGAACACTGCCGTCAGAATTGATGATTCCTGCCCTGACTGCAGCTACCGCCTCGGTGTAAGTCACAACCCCATCACCATTGACATCCACTCGTGCGAATGGGAAGTCGCGGTCAAGTTCGTCAGCGGTCAGGCGACCATCGCCATTGCGGTCCGCTCGATCAAAGGCATCCTGAGCACGAACCGGCTGAACGGCCATCAGCAACGCCCAAACTGTCCCGGGCAAAACCACAGCAAGCGCCGAGTACTTCCAGAATCCGAATCTCATTGTTCACACCAGTCCACTTGTCAAAATATTTCGTAGTCGCCTGCCCACCTCAAGCGTTGCTGCTCGCTTCCGGTTTCAACACCATATTCGACGGATAACGTCGCACCGTTTGGCATTCTCACGGTTTCGTCCCCCGGATCTGTCGTGGCAAAGACGCAAGCCGGAGCAAAGCCGCTTCTGATGAAAAAACCGTGAGCAGGAATTTCTGTAACGATAGAAGTCACAAGGTGCAGGCTTGTCAACCCACGATCATTCCGGCATGTCTCCATGAGCCCGCAGCCCCCCTCTTTCCCGTAACCTGCAACCGCAGAAAAGTTGGAAAAAAGTGCAGGTATTTCCTTACGGGATGTTTACCCGGCGCTTGTGAAACCAGCTTCCAGTTGGATATCCTCTCACTTTGCAGTTACTGCGTGAATTTTCAGAAATGGAAGAGGTCTTCAACGCAATCTGGTTTGAGGGGCGAAACCAACAACTCGGATCATCTCAACACGGACGGCAACAATAGCCTTTGCCGACTCCGTAACCGACACTCAGGTGTCTGTTGCTGCCAGAAGCATCACTATCAAAGTCCCGCCGAAAGCACTGCTGTCAGACAGTTCCTCCGGCGAAAAAATTCTTATCAGGCCGCTCTTTAGAGCAACCTGGCCTCTGACGGGACCACCCATGATGACTACGGATCCAGAAAACCCAGAGTCTGCCGTTCCACCCGCAGCAGAGTCTGCCTCGGAAACGCCCGCCCCACAGACCACTGCCCCAGCGACACCAGCGTCAGAACCGGTTGCGGAACCTGCCGCTGAAGCACCAGCCGCAAGTCCTGCACAGCCTGTTCAACAGAATGGTGCAGAGCATGCCGATGCAGCCGCAGAAGCTACTGAACAGTCAGAGACTGAAGCGGTTGCCGAAGCCAGTGCTGCTCAGGCTGAAGCTGAAACTGCGGCAGACGCTGGTTCCGGTTCCCGGATTCGCGAGCAAATGGCCGCCGCCACGGACGCAATGCCACAACCGGAGTCCTCCGCCACCACATCCGGCGAATCAAAGTCCGTTCAGATTCCCAAAGCGGACGACCTTGGCGATGATCTTGCAGCCGAGATCGCTGCGGCTCAGGCCGGCGATACCGCCACCCCCACTGCCACTCCGGCCACCACCAGCGATGCCAGCCCCGAAGCAACTGCCGGTGAGGGCGACGAACTGACTGTCGGCTCGAAAATTAAGGCGGTCGTGCAGACCATCCACGGCGGAGATATCTTCCTCGAAGCCGGGTTGCGCAAGACCGTCGCTGTTCAGTCAACACAGTTTCCCGAGGGGAAAATTCCTGCGGTCGGTGACTCGCTCGATATTGTGATCGACTCTGTGGATGAAGATGGACTGATTCGTGGCCGAATCCCGCGCGCCCGCCACCGTGCAGGCGGCAACTGGGACGGACTGGCTGTCGGGCAAGTGGTTGACTGCCACGTCACCGCAGTCAACAAAGGCGGCCTGCAGGTGACCGTCAGCAGTCTTCGTGCATTCATGCCCGCCAGCCAGGTTGAACTTGGCTACGCAGGTAATCTGGAACAGTACGTCGATCAAAAGCTGACCGCCCAGATTACAGAGGTCAATCCTCGCAAACGAAATCTGGTCGTCAGCCGACGCGTTCTGCTTCAGGCCGAACGTGCCGAAGGGGAACAGGACTTCTGGAAGACCGTTGAGGTCGGACAGGAATTGCCCGGCGTCGTTAAGACGCTCAAGGACTATGGCGCCTTTGTCAACATTGGCGCGGTTGACGGATTCCTTCACATCGGGGAAATCAGCTGGGCACGAATCAACCACCCCCGCGATGTCCTCAGCGAAGGGCAGGAAGTCGTCGTCAAGGTGCTCAAACTTGACGAAGAAAAGAAACGCGTCAGCCTCGGCATGAAGCAAATGGGCTCGAATCCATGGGCCGATGCCGCAGATCGATACGCCAAAGAAAGTATCGTTGCCGGACGTGTAACTCGCATCACAGACTTCGGTGCATTTGTCGAACTGGAGCCCGGGCTGGAAGGGATGGTTCATATCAGTGAGCTGGCCTGGAGACGAGTAGGCAGCGTTGGTGAAGTCTTGACCGCTGGTGAAACTCGCGACTTCCAGGTCGTCGAAGTCGACCCGAAGCGACGACGCGTCTCCCTGTCGGTAAAGGCGCTGGAGAAGCAGCCGGATCCACCTCCGGGCACCCCGAAATCAGAATCTGACGAGCCTGATGTTCCCCGAAAACCGCGGAATCCCAACCTGCGCGGCGGCACAGGATCCGACTCCAGTGGATCGGGACTGTTTGGAAACCCCTCAGACTTCAGCTGATCCTTCTGCCCTGGAACAGCTGTCTTTCTGACATCAAAACTGCGCAGTCAGCAGGTTGACTGCGCAGTTTTTTCACGCCCCGGTGTTTCCTGCCGAGGCTCGTCGCCTGCACGGATCGATTGTCTGTGACCGCAACAGATCTGACTCAGTTCGACATTCTCTCGACACTCAGTGAAACTCCCG
This sequence comes from Planctomycetota bacterium, assembly GCA_017859815.1. Taxonomy (GTDB): domain Bacteria; phylum Planctomycetota; class Planctomycetia; order Planctomycetales; family Planctomycetaceae; genus SXXK01. Next base: position 3,969 of record JAFMMM010000351.1, read on the forward strand.
AGTGCACCCGTCAACTCGCACGGCTTGACAACCACGATCCGCCGGTTCAGCTCATCACGTTTTCCGAAGAACTCTCAGCCTGCCCGGAATTCCGCCGTGTCCTGAAGACGGATCGTGACATGCTGGAAATGCTTCGCCACCAAAGCGTCGTCCACCTGCTTGGCGTCTCCGAATCTGCCAACGGCCTGTTCTGCTGGACGGAACAGCTCGAAGCTCCCCCACTCAGGGCCAGACTGGAGAGTGATCAGCATTTTTCCGTTGATGACATTATCGAGGTAGGTTGGCAGATTTGCTCTGCACTGCAGCAGGCTCATAACCTTGGCGTTGTTCACGGCTTTCTCTCCATCGACACCATCCTGGTGTCCGACTCGCTTAGCGTCTGGATCTCAGACCTCGGTATTGCCCGCTGGCTGCATGTCGCAGCCACATCGAAGGACCAACAGTCCTCGGAAACAGCTGAACGTTCAGAATCACTCATTACTGTGAGCGTAATGGCCTCACAGTCAGCAGTGGAACAGGATCTGTCCGATCTGGCCCGCATCCTTGCAGACATGCTGAGGCAGGCAGATTCCCAGGAGTCAACCGCAGCAGCTGAGCAGTCTTTGCGGCGACTCCTGGATTCCATGCTCGACCCTGATCAGCCTCGCATTCCTGTGACTGCCCGCGAATTTCAGGGGCGACTGGGAGAACTCCTGCTTGGCAGCGGTGAACCTGAAATTCCCATCGTGGACGAACGCAACTCTCCGGGTGTTGGAAAACGCTCGATTATTGTTGAACTGTTCGATCCGATGGACTCCGATACTGGAACAGCTTCCGGCAACTCATCGATTTCGGCAGAAACTGCTTCTCGCCAGCATAAACTGCCGATCCTGGTCATCGCTGCTGCGGCAGTACTTATCACCATCGTTGCCGCTCTTCTCTTCTAAACGGCGGATCCAGCCGGTTTCCATTTTGGCGGGTGCAAAAAACGAGCTGCCGCCGCGAACTTGAGTCAATTTCGAATTTTCTCGTTCGCCATCGCAATTTAACTTCAGGCCTCACGACATGCCTGATGACACCGCACACCTGGTGGCCGGCAGGCAGGTCTTCAGCCACAACGTACTCCTGTCCGTGTACACGAGGAATACTCTGATGAGGACTCGATTCCGAATCCTGATTCTGCTGCTCGCCGCAGTTGTTGCATCACCCAGTACTGCATCTGCCTGCGGGTACTGCTCACCCTTCCAATGGCTGTTCGGTTGCGGTCTGCATCACGGGTACTACCGTGGCGACGGGGGCTACTCCACATGGCGAGTCATTGATCGCTGGCTCGGCTACGGATACCTCCGTGAGAACCAGGGGCTCTACGGACACTATCCCGGGAACTGGTACAAGAACCTTCACCACCACCCTGCTGCAGGCCCCGGCTTCACCCAGAACTGGGCTCCCCGACCCGCTCCCATCTATACGCCGGCCTGGAACCCGGCTCCAGCCTGGAATATGGCTCCAGCCTGGTCGGGATGGGGGATGACCGGAAGCTACGGCGGATGGTCGGAGTGTTCTTCCTGTGATCCGTGTGCTACGGATTGCTCAACTCCCACAGTTGACTGCTCTGCATCTGCAGCCGACTGCTCCTCGTCTTTCATGGAGATGTCCAGTGACTGCAGCTGTTCGGGTGGCACCACAGAATTCCTGCCGCCAGCCGCACCACCCGCCGGAAGTGCGAAGTACTATGAGCCACAGGCGATGACTCCAGGTTTTGTTCAAACGGCCATGG
>JAFMMM010000352.1 GCA_017859815.1 Planctomycetota bacterium
TTGTTCCTGTGAAGGCAACAGCGGTGAGACTCACGACATCAGGAACGCCGTTTCCTCCCGCCATCCGATGACGGGACATGACTGACCAAATTCCAGACTTTCAAAGAACAGAAAGTGTCTCCCAAAGAGCACCGGGTGGGACTCGAACCCACGTTTCCGCATGACGAATGCGGAGTCCTCGCCACTGGAAGCAACCGAGCACGACTGACATTGAGTCCGTCGAGCGCAGGTCGGTCGCTGCCTCCAGTGCTCTCCATTTTGAGTGGGACCGGACGGACTTGAACCGTCACCACCCCGGTTAAGAGCCGGGTATGCTGCCGCTAACACCTCGATCCCATGTTGTCTCTTGATGAGGTCCGGATGGACTCGAACCGTGTTCGACGACCGCGGTTCTTGCCTTCCTCCCTGCTGTCGCTCAAAGTCGATGAGGCCGGGGGGATTCGAACCCCCACCGCGCGAGTTAAAAGCTCGCTGTGCTGCCGTTACACCACGACCTCAGATGGGCGTGGTCTCTGTTTCAGTCGCTGTTGATCTCGCATCACGTTGTCTCCGTTTGAGTCGCCCGGCAACCTCACCAGAAGTCGAACGGGCCATCTTGTACGCAGCCATGGGCTGACTGCTCAGATCGCGTCATTTGATCAATCCTCCAACATGTTTGATCACGCGATCAGAACAAACACGCTGTGCCCGCGCACCGGGTGCGCGGAGTAGGTCAGGAGGCGTTCGAATCCTCCGTCTGCGAATTTTCAGTTCCTGTATTCAACGACCGCGGGCTGACTTCTTCCTCCCGCATTGGTCGGCGCCAGCCCTTGCTTCTCAGCGACCGTCCCAGGATCGGGAGGACATCGCAGCCCACGAAAAAAGCCCGATGTCGTGGTGACACCGGGCTTTGGAGTGATCTCCGAATACGGCCATGGTGTCACAAGCGCAAATTCCGGGCGGGGAGCGATTTATTCCGTTGATCCAGGTGGAAACCCGGATAGGAATTGCGCCCAGTCCCCAGGCGTTTGCTCATAAAAATTGACCGTAAGAAAGACATTGAAGGTGTTCTCCACCCGGCAGTGCCGGCTGCAAAGCTGCGTTTGAGCGAATGTTGCTGGCCATCGCCAGCTGGTTGATCTTTAAGACCCACATCGCCGTCGAAAGGTTCACAGAAATTCTGAAATTCTTTTGCCACGGTTCATGCGCAGCGGTGCCGGATGATTCCGTGACTCCAGCACGATTCTGCAGAATCCTCATATCGTGTGCGCCGATGTCGATCGCCTTGCGTCCCAACTGACGAGCGTACTCGCAGAGGATCGCTGACAATGAACCGGCGAAACAGAGAAGCAGATCCCTGTCAGTCGAAAGCAGCTCCTCCGCGATGCGTTGCCGGTCACGACGTTTGGGCACGGACTTGTCAGGGACGTGATCCGGTATGGATGCCGCTGGAGGCTCGGACAGAATCACGGGGAGGTCTTTGCGTCTTCCGGGCGGGATTGGTGCGACCACAAGCGGGTATGATGCCGCGAGAGGATCGTCAATGGGCCACGCAAGTCGGTAGAATGATCCGGTGAACAGGTCTTTCAGGTGGTAGAAGGCATTGATCAATGCGTCATGGTTCCAACATCGATCCTCCAAATCGCTTCGAGAAGCTTCGCCACGAACCGGATCTCGAACATTTGGCGTGGGACCAGGAGCATCTGACGGCGTTGACCAACCGAGAGATTGAGTACATCGACGATGTGTCCAGGACCATCGTTTCTGAGAACAACTCTCCGGATATCCCGTTCCGATACAGCGTCAACCCCTACCGAGGGTGCGTCCATTCGTGCGCCTACTGTTATGCCAGGCCGGGCCACGACTACCTGGGGTTCAATGCCGGTCTGGACTTCGAGACGAAGATCGTCGTCAAGAACGATGCGGCGAGTCTGCTTCGCGAGTTCCTGGCGAAGGACTCATGGAAACCGCAGCCAATCGCTTTCTCGGGCGTCACCGATTGCTACCAACCGGCAGAACGGGAGTTTCGGCTGACCCGACAGTGCCTTGAGGTCGCCTTGAAGTGTCGCCAGCCAGTCAGCATCATCACCAAGAACGCCCTGGTGCTTCGAGATCTCGATCTTCTTCAGCCCCTCGCTGCCGACGATCTCGTTCATGTCTTCCTGTCGATCACGACCCTGGATCCTGAGTTGGCTCGGGACATGGAGCCTCGCACCAGCATTCCCTCGGCGCGCCTCAAAGCCGTCCGAATGCTCACTGAAGCGGGAATTCCTGTGGGAGTCATGACGGCCCCCATCATTCCGGGGCTCAATGACTCAGAGATTCCACGGATTTTGGCGGCAGCAAAAGAAGCCGGTGCAATGACCGCCAATTACATCCTCCTGCGACTGCCACTGACGGTGGAACCCGTTTTCATCGAATGGCTGCAGCGGACACAGAGCCTCAAGGCCCAGAAAGTGCTGAGCAGGGTGCAGGACACCAGAGCAGGGCAAATGAGCAGTTCCAACTGGGGAGAACGAATGGTGGGCAAAGGCGAGATCGCCGATCAGATCGGGAAGATGTTTCGGCTGTTTCAAAAAAAACACCACCTGCATCGGCCCCTGCCAAAACACCGCACGGATCTGTTCCACCCGCCCGCATCCGGCACGGGACAGCAAACATTATTTTAGCCAGCGGACCGCGCGGTTCCGCAGAGCTCGAGAGAGCAGACCTCGCTGAGATGAGCGAGCCGGCCATCAGCCGTCAGGAAAATCCATTGCTGCCTATCAGCTGCAGGGCCACGTTCTTTGATCTTCAGGTCGAGGACGGAGCAGCAGCTGGCCCGGACAGCCCTGTCGCCAGCGCGGAACCGCGCGACCCGACTGTGACACGCAGCCCACCGCCAACGCTCGGCAGATCGCCCGTCTTCGGGCAGCCACACGCTGTCAACAACGCAGACGGAGACTCGCCTGAGAAACGATCTGTAAACCCCGCGTTTACAGATCGTTCATTCCTCTTAACAGCACCAGCTGCGCGGTGACACCTGTCACGCCGCGAGCACTCCCCCACCTGCCAGCCGTAACATGTTTCAAAACAGACCCTTGCAACACTTCCAGCGACCAACTCCGAAAGCATTAAAACCTCTAGAACCCGCGTAAGGACCAAAATCTGCATCATCGTTACGACCGGTGTAATTGTGGTTTCCGGACTTACTCAACCCCCTGTTCCTGCTGCGACTCCTCCCCAGCGATGATTCCGTGCGTTGGGCGGAAGCGGTCCAGCGACAGTGTGATTCCGGGCCAGAAAATCTCTCTCGTAGTCAATTGAACAAAGGTCCTTTCCTATGATGCAGTTTTGGTCCGACGAATCGGGTGTGATGGTGTCCTCAGAGATCGTGTTGCTGTGCACAATCCTTGTGCTGGGGCTGATCGTTGGTCTTGTCGAATTCCAGTCGTCCATCGTGGCGGAACTTGAAGATCTGGCCAGCGCGTTCGGAAATTTTGACCAGTCGTACAAGACTTCTGGATTTGTGAGCTTTGGCAACGGACTTTTCGTTGGCAGGGGAGTCATTGCCAGAACCTTCGGGGCTGCGTACGCAGACCTCCCGGATCTCTGCGATTGCGACACGGTTGTCATCACGTGCAACGATGGCGGGGAAAAGAACTCCCTCGTCTTGTGTAATGGAGTGGGAACTGGCGGAAATGCCGCATTTGGTGGGACTGGATTCAGCGGCGGTTTTGCTCGCTGACCTGTTGCTGTCTCCCGATCAGTACGGGAGATCCTGACGATGCGTTCCTGAACGCTCCGTCACACGCTCAAGAATCCGTTGTGAATTCCACTGCAGGTGGGCTGATCATTTCAGGCCACCTTTTTTCGTTTCCAGTCCTGATTGCCCCTTGCTCCGTTACTGTCGGTCCCCCCGGCAGGAGTCGGTTCTGTCTGTTCGTGCGACTGCAAAGCCACACACAGACAGTTGGGCACAGGGCTTTGATCGCGGCGATCGTCTCAGAGATTGATGACCAGCGATTTGGCCAGCATGTTTCGCAACCGATCCGTCCCGGTCACCGTTCCTGCAGACAGCTGATCCAGTACGCGCTCAGAAAGTGGTCTGGCAGAAATTGCCGAAGTTGTTGTAACATTTGCAGAGCTTGCCGAAGGAACACGGTTCGGGGATTGTCGAGCAGGTCAAAACACTCGCCTCGGATTGTTTCTTAAACTGCTACTGCAGATAGGTTTAGCGGCACAGCACAGGAGCGAGAGACAAATTCCAGCCCCCTGATGGTCTGTAATTTGCTTTTGGTCTTCGAGTGGGCAGGAGGCCCCAACCTGCGTCCGATCGGTAAAGGACTTACTGCGGCGCAGGACTTTGTGTGAGAACAGGATTCTCTGCCGGGAACAGTACGGCGACGGACTGCCAGTAGTGTTCACCACGGTCGACTCAGCGGAAGTAGAGCATGGATGCTCAGTTATCGCGAGTGCGTGTACTCGCCGGTTTTTCTGTACTGCTGTGCTTAACGGCCACAAGCGGCCGCGTTCAGGCAGAACTTTTCGAGACACCCAATTTCAAAGTGACTGCGGACACGGCTGAGATCGCGCAGCAGGTCGCCGAAGCCGCAGAAAAGCAGCGCCGCAGACTGGCGGAATACTGGCTTGGCCGCGCCATGCCAAAGTGGTCGCGCCCCTGTGAGATCTCTGTCAATTCCGGAACGATGGGTGCTGGCGGCTGGACCCGATTCCACTTCGTTGATGGGGAAGTTCTGAACTGGCGGATGAGTGTCCAGGGCAGCGTGGAACGCATTCTCGACTCCGTGATCCCTCACGAGGTCAATCACACAGTCTTTGCCAGTTACTTCCGACAACCGCTGCCACGCTGGGCGGACGAGGGCGCAGCCACCTTATTTGAGCACCGCTCCGAGCAATCCAAACAATGGCGACTGCTGCACGCCCAAATTGTTCGCGACGGCGACCTGCACCGGTTGGGGACCATGCTGGACCTCAAGGAATATCCGCAGGACAGCCAGCGGATGTTGCTGTTGTACGCCCAGGGATACACGCTGGTGGATTTTCTTGTGCAGCAGCGTGGTCCGGCAACGTTTGTGCAGTTTCTGAATGACAGCATCCAACAGAACTGGGAGACTGCTCTGCGGACGCATTATCTGCACGATGGAGTCAACAGTCTTGAGCAAGACTGGAAGAACTGGTTTCTGGCCGGCATGCCGCGACTGGATTATGAGCGGAGGGCGAAACTGGCTGCTGCCAATCGGCAGCAGCGCCAATCAGGTCCGGCAGACGATTCGGATGAGAAGAGTACGAAAGAGGGCTCACAGCCAGTGCTGGCTTCCCGCCCGGTGACACCCCCCGCATGGGTCAGCGCGTCTTTGACATCGCGGCACCAACCTGACGGGGCAGAAGAAACTGATTCGAGGTCAGCGGGATCGCTGCCAGCGACAGCCGTCCCCAAAGATTCCGCAGTCAGGGCCGGCGGCGAACAGGACGGGCCAGTACAGACAGGGCAACTGCAGGAACAACGGGGCATCTCTGCCCAGCATGGCGGACGTCAGATGAGCTTTGTGGCAACGGACAACGGCCCGCAGCGTCACTGGTCAATTCGAGCGCCCGCACTCGCTCAACCGCAGCGTCAGCCAGTTGCCGCGGACACTGGCCGAAACATCTCTGGTCGTGCTGAAAATTCTGCAGCTGGTTTTGCACCGTTTGCCAAACAACGGCCACAGAGAAACACGCTGCTGAATCAGCCTGC
>JAFMMM010000353.1 GCA_017859815.1 Planctomycetota bacterium
GGTCTTGTTGTGCCAAACATCTTCAACCGTGACGGCCGGGGGCGGACGCGCACGGTATGGTCCGGTTCACCAGTCACACGATCGAACTCGTCCGGAGTGCGCCGAGATGGCATGAAATCCTTCGTCCGGATGCTCCAATCATTTAACTGATCCTGCATCCGTCCAAGCACCGCACGATATTCCGGTTTGTCCGCCAGATTCTGAAATTCCCCCGGGTCATGCTGCAGGTCATACAATTCCCATGCGGGTCGAGGAGAGCGGAAACACCCCTGTTGCTCGATTGTTAATTGGCCCTTGCTCTGCAACTGCAGCATTTTCTGCCACGTAGGTGCACGGCCCGCATCAGCTGATGGAGTCGCTGGCAAGTCCGGATAATCATTCCGAATCAGTTTGTAGTGACCGTCGGTAATGCAGCGAGCATGATCTTCGTAATCATGCCAGTGATCTTCCGCAAAGGCGTAATGTCGGTGACTGACGCCGGGATTGTTCAGCACGGGCACGAAGCTTCGCCCTTCACAGCCCAAATCACCCTCCGCAGCCCCGCACAGTTCCAGCAGCGTGGGGGCAATGTCCACCACACTGACGAGAGATGCTGTGGTCTGCCCCGCCGCAATCCTCTGTGGCCACGAGGCAATGAACGGGGTGCGAATTCCCCCGTCATAAAGTGTTGTCTTGTCCCGAGGAAAGGGACGCCCGTTGTCGCTGATGAAGATGATCAGAGTATTCTGCAGCAACTGCTGCTGCTGCAACGCGGTTACCAGACGCCCGACATACTTGTCCAGCCTTCCGATCTCATCGTAATAGAGTCGGAGGTCTTCGCGTACTTCCGGTGTGTCGGGCAGATGAGGGGGAACCACAACATCAGAGAGACGATGCGGCGGATCGAGGGCGCCGTCCGTGTACTCTCGATGGGGATCAAGGGCGGCAAGCCAGAGAAAAAACGGACGAGATTGATCACGTTCGTGCAGTGCCTTCTCCCAGTCCTCACAGCCACTTGGCTGAGTGGCTACCATACGTTTCCCGGAATTCTCCCCGGACGGTAACACAAATCCCGCTGTTGAGGCTTCGTAAATACGATCAAAGTGATCTCTGACTTCATCGCCGAGATGCCACTTCCCCGCGGCCGCGGTGTAATACCCGGCAGCCTGGAGTTGGCCTGCCAGTGTTGCAGTGCCCATCGGGAGCGGCCAATGCAGTTGTTCAGCACCGGTATTGTGGGGGTACCGACCAGTAATGATACTCGATCGCGACGGGCTACAGGAACTTGTGGTCAGATACGCCCGTTGAAACAACAGCCCGGACGAAGCGAGCGAATCGATTGCCGGTGTGCGAATGGAAGGATGTCCCATAACCCCGCAGTCGTCCCAGTTCATATCATCCGCGATGATCAGAATGACATTGGGACGATCCGTTGAAACAGAAACGGCGGGAAAAAAGAACATCGCTGCCAACAGAAACATCGGGATCAACATCGACGCAGAGCCTTTCAGGAAACGGCTTACCAACACTGAGGCCTCCACAACGCCATTGTTGTCGGAAGTGGTTATGAAAGAATGTCTGCGGTCGAGATTACGCAGACAGGGGGCCCATGTTCAAGCAGAGCAAACGACTTCTCCATGGTCGTTGCAGGAGAAGCGGAAAAGATTCCCCAAAAAAATCCAAATCAGCTGACGCGTATTTCAGTGGGGAAAAGCGTTTTAAACAGCGATTTCAACATCCAGTGGCAACAGGAATCGCAAAAATGCGGCCATTCATTCCGCCACATGACGCCGCGGCCGGAAACAAGACATCCGGATCCTCAATGTTGAGTGGAATCAACGCGGACTTCACAAGAAAACACCTGAAGCACTGTGTGAACGTTTCTCAAATTTAGATATCTGATAAAACTCACGTCAGATACCAACGTGCCATTTTCTCCGAACTTTGCCCCGCCCCGATCATGTCGAGCGACCAAACATCTGACGTCTTTTGGCTTCATGCCATTTCCCGCTGCGGGACGCACAGTGCGTCGTTTCCAGTTGCAGGAAATGAGCACGTTCTGATCGGTCGTTCCAACTCTGCCAATCTTCAGATCCCCTGGGACCCCGTCGTCTCGCGGCGGCATGCCAGTGCAAGCCTGCGTGCAGGAAAGGCTCACGTCAGGCGTCTCCCGGAGGGACGCAATCCCCTGCACCTGGGTGATCAGATCTGTGACGAGTTGGTAATCGGTGTGGGTGATGACGGCTTCCGTATCGGTGAGACGCGAGTGTTCCTTTCGGGGACAGCGGAACTGTCATCCCGACGTCGAGCGGGCGATGTGCAGCAGTTGCTGGATCACGCACCTCCGCGTGTCCAGACTCATGAGTCCAGCTTTCGACTCGGAGATCTGAGAGCACCGGTGTCTCCGGATCGTGTTGCTCTGTTGGAGAATCTCCCGGATCTTGTCTCTCGCTGCGGTTCAGGGAGTGATCTCTCTGCCGGAATCGCACAGATACTGCTGGAGTCGATTCCCGCTGCAACAGCTGTGGCGGCAATTCAGTGTGCAGATGACTGCCTTCAAAATGACAGCGATCTACTGCAGATGCTGCCGACGTCAAGAATTGCGTCATCACCGCAGTTAAAGGGTCAATTCGCCCCAAGCAAGCGACTGATTCACCAGTCGCTGAAAACCGGCAACGCGATCGTGCACCACTGGGACGGCGAAAACAGCAGCATGGCAACAATGAGCGGCTCTCTGAACTGGGCGTTTTCAGTTCCGCTGTCGACGTCGGGTGTTCACTGGGTGTTGTATGTTTCCGGCGAATCGTCTGTGGGCCGCATCAACCAGTCAACAATGAAGGCCGATCTCCGGTTCACCCAGGTCCTCGGCCGATTCCTGAGCTCAATTCAGAATATCCGCAGACTGCAGGAGCAGGCAACAAGACTCAGCAGCTTCTTTTCTCCAAATGTGGTGCGCAGCATTATCGACGGTCGGGCAATCGAACTCCCGGAACAGACGGTCACAGAGGTCGCCGTTCTGTTCTGCGACGTCCGCGGCTTCAGCAGACGCTCTGAGCAACTTGGAGATGACCTCACACACCTTCTCGACTGCGCTCGCGAAGCACTCGGCCTGATGACTGGCGCAATTCTTGACCATGACGGGTCCATAGCAGACTTTCAGGGCGATGCCGTTCTCGGCTTCTGGGGCTGGCCGATGCAACTGAATGAAGGGGCGATACCCGCAGTTCGAGCCGGACTACAGATTATCGGTCGACTAAATCGCGAGAGCAGTCAGAACCCAATGCTGGGCGGACTGTCTGCGGGTATTGGAATTTCCACCGGCACCGCTGTAGCCGGACACATTGGGACGGACCAACTGGCCAAGATCGGTGTGTTCGGGCCGGTCGTCAATCAGGGCTCTCGACTCGAGGGTATGACGCGCCTGTTCGGAGTCAGCATGGTTGTGGATGATCCGACAGCAAACCTGATCCAGCAGGTCATGCCTCCGGAAACGGCATCTGTGCGCAACCTCGGTCTCGTTCGACCTGCGGGAATGGCAACTGTCGTCAATGTATGGGAGGTCATTGGCGGCGAAGAAATGGATCCGCAACGTCGCGCAGATCACGAATCGTACGCAGCTGGGTACGTTTTTTTCCGAAAGGGAAACTGGTCCGAAGCACTGAAGCATCTGGCTTTGATCCCACACGACGGACCGGCGGCATTCCTCACAAGCTACATCGAACAATACGGCCCCACGCCTCCGGATTCATGGAATGGTGTCATTCAACTGGACCGTAAGTGATCGGACGCCCACTCAAGTCGGTGTGACTTATGCCAGGAGAAACCAAAAACCACCGATGAGAAATCCGATGGAGATCCAACCGGCAAGGAATCCCCGTATTGAAGTACCGGATGGTGCCGGGATCTCAAGCCCAAAGCGGCGGCAAAGCATTGCTCGTTGTGGGACCGGATTTGCCATTCGCTCACCGGAATCCTGTGGCAGGCTCAGCTCCTCTTCCGGAAGAACGGGTGTCCTGGAAAGGAAATAGAAGCGGTCAAGTTTCTTTTCGCATACTGCGGGTGTCACGAGGCTGATCAGGATGCCACTCATGATGCCGCTGCTCAGGTAGCCCGCAATTAACCACGGGTCCGGAATCCTCGCAACACCCTCCACAATTTGCACACATCCCAACGCTGTGATCCACGTGTGTTGAGCCAGCGACTGCGCGACTTCCGACTGTGAAAGCAACCACCATGCGAGGAAACCGGTCAGCGTCGACGCCCACGCTCCTGCGACCGATGTGCGTCTCCACAGCAGACCCAGCCAGAATGGAATTCCAATCATGGGGCCAACTTTCAACCAGACCTTTAACCCCGCCACAACGTCCGGCAGCAAATACGCCATAACGACACCGGAGACGACGACAAACAGCGAGGCACAGCGTCCAGCCCGCATCAACTGCTGCTGATTGGCATCGGGTTTCAATGGTCGGTAGATGTTCTCGGTAAACAGACCCGCAGATGCCACCATGAATGTATCGCAGCTGCTCATGACCGCCGCGAGCAATGAGGCAATAAACAATCCCAAAAATCCCGGGAGCAATTCCGGCAGAAAGCGGTGCGCGATGTCCCCATACAGTGCATCCGGCGAAACCGTAATCCCCTGCCGTACATACCAGGCAACGGCCGCAATTGCTGTCAGGCTCCAGGCAACGGTGCAGACACGCTTCATGATATTTCCAACCATGAAACCAATACGCCCATCCAGTTCTGTGCGACCGGCAGCACAATTTCCCATCACACTGGGAATGGAAACGATCAGGAACAGCGAATTCACCGACAGCATCACGATGTAAAATGCACCAATACCCTCTGGTGCCACCAGACTCATCATTTGTTCTTCCATCCCGCTGCCTGCAAATACCCTGCGGATTCCGGAAATACCGCCGACTTCCCAGAGCATCACCGGAAGCAACATGAATGAAAAAACCAGAGTCAAAATCCCCTGAATGAAGTCCGTAACGATCGCTCCGCCAAGTCCGCCAATCATTCCATAGATCACAAACAGCACGGTAATGACAGGGATTGCAACATCCACATTGACCACACCACCGGTCCCGGATTCCAGTAGAGCTCCTGCCCCCTTCAGCATCACGCCAATCTTGACGGAGAGACTGACGATCCCCACGAACGCAAACAGAACTGCGACACTGCGGTCGTAACGCATCTCATACACGCTGGCCGTTGTGACGGTTCGAAAACGCCGCATGATCGGCGCGAGTAACCAGTAAAACGGCGTGCAGAACAGCCACATCCACTGCAGCCAAATTCCGCTCAGGCCATTACTTGCAGTGGCAGCAGCAACTGTGACCGCCTGATCAGAAGCCGTTCCGGTACCAAACGCGTGCATGATCATCGCCGATCGACCGAAGCGACGAGGCATGAAGTACTCCGCAACACTGCTGATTTTCCGGCCCGCCCATGCGCCAAGGACCGTAATTCCCGCAAGGTAAGTGATGAGTACGACAGCATCAGCAATCTGCAGATTCATAATTTCACCCTGGTCACGGTATGGAGAAAAGAATCGCCCGGCCGATAAATTCTTTCCCTCGGACGACTCATCTGCCGTTTCATCGATTTCCGGACGTCGCCCTATCTCCCACAAGGGCGTGGCAGAGCTCTTCGCTACGGAGTGGGTGTGTGTTGCAACACCTCATCAAACATTGGAAA
>JAFMMM010000354.1 GCA_017859815.1 Planctomycetota bacterium
AGCCGAATGTCATTCAGGACTATCGCAGAATCCCAATCGAACACAGTCTGGATTTCCCGGAGCGAACAGGAATCGATCGACTGCTGAATGCCTGCGCTGCCAAACACTACAGCCCCGGGACACGGCCGCTGATCATCGTGGATTCCGGAACAGCAACCACCGTCGATCTGATGACAGCAGACGGCATTTTTCGCGGTGGCAGTATTCTGCCCGGTCTCCGACTTTCCGCTCGCGCTCTGCACGACTATACGGCGCGACTGCCATTACTCGATGTCGACGAATCCATTCTCACAATGCCGCAGGTACCGGGAACCAACACCACGGATGCTATTCTCTCCGGTCTGTTCCTGGGGCAATTGGGAGCTGTTCGCGAAATTGTACAACGGTTGCAGATCGCGCTGCGGCAGCAGTGGCAGGAAACACGCGAGGCGGGCATTATCGTCACCGGAGGCGGAGGCCGGCAAATTGCCGGACACCTGCCGGAGTCTCGCTACATCGACAGCCTCGCACTGTGCGGACTGGCCACACTGGCGTCAGTCTGAATTCAGCCGAGGCTGTTGCGCTGGCCGCGATCAGCCGATGCAGACCACATATTCCTGACGTCGATCCGCTTCCATCGCCGCAATTCGATTGTAAATGCGATTGCCGCAGATCGCCGGTGTGGAAAACACTTCTGCTCCGAGCTGATTTTGCTGCAGCAGTTCGAATTTCTCGCGAGATGCTGCGAAGATGGATGTCTTGCCACTCTCATCCGTTGCATGAATCTGTTCATTCACAAGGACGGGCGAACTGCTGAACGTCCCTCCCAGCCTTCCTTTCCACAGCTCTTCGCCGGTTCCACTGTCCCAGCACATGGCGATGCCCGCATCAAGCACGGCGAACAATGCCCCGTTGTGAATCAGCATGGACGGCACATAGCTGCGAGTACTATTTTCCCAGACCACTTTTCCGGAACCGTCCGCAGCCACCGCGGAGATATGATTCTTCGGGTATCCACCGCTGGTATAGATGTGACTGCCGTCAGTCACCGTCGTCGTAACACATTCGGTTGTGGCGCCGGGAATCTCCCAGATTTCACGACCGCTGGCCGGATCCAGACTGGTGACCAGGTCGCAGCCCGTCAAGAACAGCTGTTCCTGACCTTTCACTTCAAAGATCACCGGCGACGAATAATTGGGAACGGCTGGACGATCCCGCTTCCAGACGACCTCGCCTGTCTCACGATTCGCTGCAATGATGGCCCCGCCCCCCTTGTTATCAGCGACGGAAAAGACCAGATCGCCCCACAACAATGGAGACGAGCCAAAGCCCTGGTGGTTGACATAACTCGAAACGTGTGTCTGCCACAGCCGTTTTCCCTGCCGATCCACAGCGGTCAGCCAGACCGAGTCCCCGTTGAGAAAGTTCACGAAGAATCGTTCTCCGTCGCAGGCTGCCGCAGCGGAGGCCATGGAAGATTTCTTGTTGCCCTTCACATCCAGACCACCCTCGTGGATCACTGATTCCCAGATCTGTTTCCCGGAACTGCGATCCAGACACAGCAGCGACTGCAGCTGCCGCTCGTGGTCTGCGATCTCCACCAGCACCTGATCGTCGACAACGATTGGTGCCCCGTGACTGAGTCCGGGAACGGCCGTCTGCCACGCAATCCCGCTGCTCTCTGACCAGGTTTGTGGAACCTGCTGTCCGGCTTCCGCGATTCCGTTGTGCGAAGGCCCGCGCCACCAGGGCCAGTCTCCTGACTTCCACGTGACGCTGTTCAACCCGGCAGCCTGCAACTCCATTCCGCCCGCCAGGCCTGCTGCAGCCGCCGCAGAGTATTGAATAAACTGTCGCCTTGTTGCCATCACAGCTCTCCTTCGGCAGTTCGCCTGTTTCACCCAAAAGCAGTTCTGATGACCGGATGCACCGTCTGATCGCAGACAATTTGTCATACGATCCACCTCCGGCTTACGAAAACTTCAATTCGATCTCCCGCACCTGTCGCCCCGTCATCGGAACGCAGACACCGCGATCAGAGATCGCCAGTGAAGCATTCACTGCTGCGGGATCCGCTGAACACAGTGTCGCCTGTGTTGCAGCTCTCGCTGTCCTGAGATAACAGTTCCCAGACCAGCCTTCGGTCTCGCTGAGGATCACTCGCATGATCCCGCCCTCGGTTTCACTCTGCTGATATTCCGCGCTCACCAGCTGTACGGAACGCTGAGACAATCCGAGGATCCAGCTCTGTTTCATTGCCCCTGGCAGTTTCCCTGATGTCTGCAGTGCCACAACCGGGCAGAATTCCTCTTCTGCTGTCCGCAACGGGTGCGGCTCGTCAAAGTCGACCCGGAAGGAGAATTCACGCGATGTTTCACTTTCACAGACGAGGATCGCATCCAGCATATGACTGCCGGACTTGCGAAACCACGGACGCCCCTCAGCCACAATCACCATGCGGTGATCGCCGTCTGCAACTTCAACATAGTCCGGCGATTCGATCCGCTCCATACGGAATCCGGCGGCCTGTCCCAGCGCACTGCGAGTGATCGAGGAGGCCTGATTTTCCCAGGCAAAACGCGAACACCATCCTGCGAGCCACGGATTGCCTTTCACGGGGTCTTTGAGATCCCGCAACTGGACACGAATACGCAGGCTCGGTCGCACGCGGTCCAGCTCCGTCGTTTGCACGATCCGGCCAAGCACCGCACCATCTTCAGGTGAGAGGATTTCTGTCTCTGTTTCCACGCTGGCAAATACGGTACCGGCAGCCACAACGCGACTGCTGACCAGTCGCGGCATCGCATAATTGGTCTTTATCGGGTCTCCGTATTCATCCTCACCACATCGGACCTCACGCTCAAATCGCAGTGAACAGTGCTGACTCAGTCGATTACCACGACGTCCGTGCCACGTGACCTGCGCGATGCCCCCCGTGCGCTGGCTGAGAGTGACTTCAAAATGCCGATTGCGAAGGACCAGGGATTCGGCAAGCGGAGGCTCGCGGCGACCAGCTTCGGTCAGTTTCTGAGCCTTCCCACCGTTTGTGCACTCGTGCAGCCAGACAAAACCACCCGGCGGCGTTCGCACCAGCATCCGCAATCCGTGCGTTCCACGCTCTGCAGCTTCCACCGCATCCCCGAAATCTTCCGGATCCTGCCAGTCATTCGGCCAGAGCACATCGCAGAGACGACTGAATGGCAACGGATTGGTCAGCAATAGTCCGCGGGTGTCAGCAGCCGTTGTTGGAATCCGTTCCGCAAGAACCTCTGCCAGCTGACGTTGCAGCGTCGACAGAATTCTGTTGGCAGAGTCGGCCGCCTGCTCAATCCCGCTACGATGATCGTCCGCCGATTCCCCCGGTTCCGGCTGCTCCAGTTGCCGCAACTCCAAATCCGCCAAACGCTGATCCACATCCAGCAGCATGTCATCAAATGACAGTCCCTGCTCACTGACTTTGATCAGCCGCCCCATTGCCACCAGTGATCGACACGACTCCAGCTGCTGCTGCAATTGACGCAGGCGAGCCGGACCGCTGACCGGCGACTCAGTCCGCAGCACCGAACTGTGAATCAGTGCAGGTGACAGGTATTCCGAAGCACTGGTGCGTTCCGATGGACGAGCCCCTTCCGAAAGTTCGCACAATGTCTCCATCGTAACGAACTTCCCCAGCACCGGAGCATAAGCCGCTGCACGCTGAAGTACCTGCAGCCACGGCGTGCGAATCTGAGCCAGGCGCGCAAGAAAAAGTACGCCAATGTGATCTTCTGCCATACTCTCACTGCTGACGTCCGCCAGTCGCTGGAATCCGGCCGCACTGTCAATCGCCAGCGGGATCCGCGAGGAAGCAGCAACAATCGCACCGCCCGGAGACGCCCAGTCATATTGCCCCCGCTCCTTGTCCGGGTACAGACCATCATCCAGTGCAACGTGAAGGGCAGAGCGAAACCCCAGCAGCTGCAGCACCGCAGGCAGACCAGCCGTCAGTCCGAATCGGCGTCGAGCCCAGTGACGAACAGGAATCCCCAGCCGATCCTGCAGCATTTGCAGGCCTCGACGAAGATCCCGAATCAACGAAGCCATCGACCCCAAAGTGGTGCGTGTCTCGATATCATGACCGGACAGCAATTCCAGACGACCGGCCTCAAATTCCCGTTTCAATAACTCCGGGACAGCAGGACTGCCCTCTGTCAGACGCAGGATTTCACGTGCGGAAACCATCAGGTTGACAGGTACTTCCGTGTCCAGCAAACTGACGAGACTTTCCGGCGTGTCTTCGGCACCTGCCAGACAAATGTCAACAATGCAGAAATCCTGCGGATAGACCTGTTCGCGGATATCCAGCAGATGATCAAAGCAGGCCTGCAGATGCTTCTGTGTTGTCTCCCGATCCCCGATGCAGGCCGCTTCAGCCGCGGCCCGAACCTCGCGTTCAAGCAGGAACGTATCCGGGTCCACGTAATGATGACGTCGGCGACTGATCAGTTGCAACATCGTCACCGTAGCGCCAAGGGCCAAAAAGTCCTCACGCAGAATCGGCTCCTGAACTTCCGGGATCGGTTCGGACGACTGATCCGGCGTGGGCAGAGCAATGGCATCTTCCAGGGCCTGCAACCACTCCTCCCGCTCGGTACAGCTGTCCAGAACAATGTGATCCTGCGAACTCAGCGATTCTCGCCACTCGTGCGGCATCCAGCTTTCCGACGCTGTCGGAACCAGAATCACCCGCTTTCCCGAATAACTTTCATGAGTCTCCGCATTCTGAAGCGAAGGAGTGGCGGAAGTTTGAGCAAGCAAACGCGGATGCCAGGCGCAGCTGATCGCGTTCCATAAACTGGACGCTTCAGCCTCGGCAAGATCGGAAGACAGGTCATCTACGGAATAGCCCGGAATCAGCACGCTGATCTCGGTAAAAACGGTTCGCATCGGCATCGTCGTATCGTCATTGGCAGCGGCAGGGGAATCCGCCGTCAGATTCAGTTCAGGAATTCGTCAATTCGCAGCAGCATGGACTCACCCCCATGTTGCAGAGCCATTCACCGCGGCAGATTGTCGCCGGAAAACAGGGGAACGTCCAGGCTGGCGGCAATTCTTCTGACACGCCAGCACCCGCGGCTCGATCCCCAATGTTCAGCGAGCATTCGCCGCAGAACTGATCCAGTCCTGGGCAAATGAGAAGAAGTCGACATAGAACGTTTCGCGCGAGACATCTTCGGGCAACGCATCCAGACCTTCTTCCGCGAGCGGAATCGCACGCTGCAGTGAAGCGACAGCCCCCGCAGGATCGTCGTTTCCCCGAGCGATCAGAAATTCGTAAAACTGCACCAGCACCCGACAGAAATTCTCTGCCGCCACATGGTGAGCCGCGAAATCCGCTCGGCGATCGTCCGGTACCCCAACGACCAGCCCGCTCAGATCATCCGGTCGAAATGCCAGAGTCGCTCGCAGATTGTCACGAAAGGTGTCGTTGTACTGATAGAAAGAAAGCGGCGAACTGAATTCCAGCACCGGAAAGTCATCCGTGTGCAGTTCCGCACGCCCGCAAAACTGACGGCAACCGTCTTCATCCAGTAACAAACTGTGCACAATCTGCATGGCATCGATGATGCCAATCCTGTTCAGATTCTCGGACACCTCGGGCAGCCGCATCCCGGCAACGATCCGCGGATAATCGACTTTCAGGGG
>JAFMMM010000046.1 GCA_017859815.1 Planctomycetota bacterium
TCAAGATAAGCTTCGAACTGGAACTCATCAAGACGCACCAGTCGCATGAACTGATTTCCAAAGAGTGTTCCGGAGGCTTCAAAACGACCGTTGTCTGTTTGCACAGTGACCGAAACCATCGACGAGAAGTTTTCGCAAACATCTGTCACGGATTCGCGAATGTGGATACCACGAGCCTGGGCAGCCGAGGTGGCGTTGATCATGTTCACTGATTCGTCGAGTGCCCCTTCGAGAAGTCCTGCAGTGAATGCACTGGTCAGGACGCGTGTCTTGCGATTTGCTGCTTCGCCCCGATACGTGACTTCAGCCCCTCGCAGGCCCTGGTGACGTGTCATCTGGGCAGCCAGCAGTCCCATCCGGTAGCTGAGATTCAGGTAGTTCTGCAGCTCACCCATTTCCGAAGCGGAAACTGGGGCCATGTTCACGGCACAACGAATCTCATTGCGTTTCAAATACGCCACCACGAGTTCAGCAGCCTCGACAGCGACAAGTTCCTGCGCTTCACTTGTGGACGCACCGAGGTGAGGAGTTGCGAGGACCTGCGGGAGGTCAACCAGACGCCGATCTTCCGGTGGTTCAGTCAGGTAGACGTCGACAGCGGCCCCGGAAATGTGACCGGACTCGATGGCGTCGGCGAGAGCGTTTTCGTCGATGATACCGCCACGCGCGCAGTTGACCAGCCGTGCGCCCGGCTTCATTGCCGCAAGTCGTTCGGCGTTAATGATGCCGCGTGTTTCATCGGTGAGCGGTGTGTGGACGCTGAGATAGTCACATCGTTTGACAACGTCGTCGACATCACGCGACAGTTCGATTCCCAGTTCGCGGCATTTTTCTTCCGAAATCAGGGGGTCATAACCAATGACATTCATTTCGAAGGCTTTGGCTCGAGACGCCACACTGAGGCCGATTCGACCAAGGCCAATCAATGCAAGCGTCTTGCCGGCCAACTGATTCCCCTGAAAGGATTTGCGGTCCCAGCGGCCTGCTTTCATGCTTGCGTGAGCCGGCCCAATATTCCGAGACAATGCCAGCATCATAGCGAACGTATGTTCTGCTGTGCTGATTGTGTTTCCGCTGGGGGTGTTCATCACCAGCACACCGGCTCGAGTCGCTGCTTCGAGATCAATGTTATCGACCCCAACTCCAGCGCGAGCGATGCACTTGAGCTGTTCCTGGCCGTCAAGGATTTCCGCAGTCAGAGTTGTGCCGCTTCGAATAATGATCGCATCGCAGGTCTGCAGTTCTTCTCGCACCTGTTCAGGCGTCAGACCGCTGCGAACGACGGCTTCGACGCCCTCTGTTGCTTCCAGAATCTGCAGGCCCGCTGGACTCAGGCTGTCAGTAATCAGAACTCGATACACAACTTCGACTCAGCAAAAAAAGGAATGCCAGTGAACGAAAGATTCAAAGGCTGAAGGGTGGAAACCACCGAAAAACCGAGGGCAGGTGTCCTGCTCCTCTCAACTGCTGTTCATAACCGAGATGTTGTCCACGGTTTCTAAGTACAAGGCAACGAAATCACAAGAAGAGGGACTGGTTCCCGGGACCTGATCCGGCAACTGGTGGGATTCTTCCGGAGTTCGGGAACAATCCTCGGTGTTGCTGTTTCGACTCAATTGTGCGTGTCTCGCAGAGTCGCTATCCCCCGTAAAGCCACATTCGGGCAGTGTCGCCGGCTGAAATTCGATCAGTCTCAGGTGGGATCAGGACGAATCCATCGGCGATCGTTGTCGAACTCAGGACGGATCCGCCGCTAATGGCGATCGGAACGATGCCTTCTTCGGACATCCGGACCCGTGCATAATCGAGCCGGCCGATTGCGGAGTGAAGCGGTTTCAGCAGCGTCGATTCGATCGGTCGGTATGGCCACTGCTGGGGGCGGCCACCGAGCTGTCGCACAGCCCGGGCCGCAAACATGTCGTAGGCAAACAGGCAGGCCACCGGGTTTCCCGGCAGCAGAAACACCGGGCAGTTACCAATTCTCCCGATACCGGCTGGCGCACCAGGCCGCATTGAAATTCCGTGAACCGGAAGTTCTCCCAGTTGTGCAATCAGATCCGGGGCAAAATCCTCGTCGCCGGCACTGGATCCACCAGAAACGAGCAGCACGTCTGCTTTGTCCCGCAGCCCTTCTTCCAGCAATTCCCGGATGGAATCGGGGTCATCAGGAGTAATTCCGTGAAATAGACTCGTCCCTCCGTCGCGAGATACGAGGGCTTCCAGCATCGGCCCGTTGGAGTCCGCAACACGATGTCCATGCGGACGGGTTCCTGCTGGCAGAAGTTCACTACCAGTGATGATCAAACGGATTCGTGGCCGCCTGATCACGGTGATTTCAGAACAACCTGTCGCGGAGAGGAGTCCGATATCCTGTGGTCTCAATGATCTCCCGGCATCGAGGAGTTGCTGTCCACTGCGGATGTCTTCGCCGATCTCGGAAACGTTTTTGCCGGCAGCGATCGGGCTGCTGATCCTGACGCCTGCGGGCAACGTGCTGGTTAGTTCAAATGGAACAACAGCATCGGCAGCTTCAGGAACCGGCGCCCCGGTCATGACTCGGACTGCCTCGCCGCTCTGCAGATTTCCCGTCCAGCCGTTACCTGGCATGCTTGTTCCGACAATCCGCAGGGTGCAGGCGGAGGATTCATCGGCTGACGAGGTATCCTCCGCCTGCACGGCAAACCCGTCCATCATTGATCGGCGGAACGCAGGAATCGAGACGTCACTGACGATGGACTTCGCCAACACTCGACCACAGGCATTCGCAGCCGTCACCGACTCGGGTTGACCATGCAGATCCTGCAGCAGACTGTCGAGGTACTGGATGGCCTCGGCTGGCGGAATGCGTTTGCGGTGTTGCATGGTGATTTTACTTTGTGAATTGCCGGCCGAAGTGAAGGCGTCGGTTTGTTGTTGAGTTTCTGAACAGCACTCGATGGACTCACGCACCCGCACCAAACTGGTGTCGGTGCTCCGTGGCAGATTGACTTCGATTAACGCGGGCTTTCATTCGATTCCTGTGGCAGCGAATGAAGTACGACCGCATGGAATATCGCCAGCAGATCATCCCGGTCGAATTGCCCGGACAGCTGCGATTCCGCGCCAATCGCTTCACGGATCACGGGAGCCATGACAATGTCTTCGCCAAGGACAACTGCAAGCTTTCTGCCAACGTTGGAGGCCGTTGCTTCACGCAGCCTGATGGCCCCGGCTGTTGTGAATTCAACCCTGACTAACGGGGCTCCGGTCAAGTCCTTTGCGAAAGTGACTGTTTTGACATGGGTGCCATCGACAACCGTTGAGTCTGAGATGTACAGCTCTTCATCAGAATCGCGGACTTGTAGCCCACGCCAGCCCTCCTTCGGTTTGTCGGATGCAATGCAGAATCGCAGCAGGTTTGGTTCTTTGCTGGTTTTTACTTCGTCCGCAGGGAGCAGGTGCAGTGCTGTCAATGCAAGAACAAACAAGGCTGCGTGCTTCATGATCTGGTTCCTATGCTGCGGTCGTTTCTGCGGACAGAAATGCGAATCAAATTGCGATGTCACCTGCTGACCGTTTTCTGCCAATCCCGGGCTGTACCTGCGTAAGTAATTGCTGCCAGCCGGCTCGAGCTAATCCGGCGCTGCGAGGGAATCGATGAATTCATCCAGTTTCTGATAGTAGTGGTCAGACAGGGCGTCGTTGTGTCCGGCCTGCGATTCAGTGACGAACAGTTTCGGCTGATTGGCGGCCCGAAACAGCTTTTCTGCTAACTGCAGCGGTATGACAGAATCGGAATCACCATGGCTCTGTAACAGCGGACACCGACATTGTTCAATAGCGGCCTCCGAGTCAAGGCTTCCCTGCGGCACCATCCATGCAAGCCATGGGTAGTGGTGCGAGGCGATATCACTGAGCGATGAAAAAGAGCTTTGCACAATGAGCGCTTTTGGGGCGGTGGCCGCCGCCAGCTGGATGACAACAGCACCGCCGAGCGAGCGGCCCAGCAGCACGATCTCAGATTCTCTGACTCCACTCAGCTCAGACAAACGCGTACGGGCTGCGGCAGCATCCTCAAGGACTGCGGGGAGTGCGGGACTGCCTTTGCTGCGTCCATAGCCTCGATAATCGAACAGCAGCACCGACAGTCCAAGGGACTGCAGTTTTCGGAGGGTACCAGCTCGCCCCGAGAGATTTCCGGCATTTCCATGTGCGTACAGGACAACCGCTCTGGGGGAGTCCACAGGGCAATACCAGCCATGAATCCCTGTTCCGTCAGTACTGGTGATCCAGACATCTTCGTAATCAAGATTTGCAGGTTGCCAGTTTCCCTCAGGGTATTTCGAGGGCATAAAGAGCAGCTTGTTGACCAGAGTTCCTGATTTCGGCTGGCCTGTCATTGCAGATGGCTTCTGATCCAGTTTGGCAACGTCCGTGGTCGGTGTCGAACTGTCATTCTGTGGTTCAGGAGATCGCACCGCAGAGACTGACTTTGCGAAATTGCCAGTATCGCGTGGCGGGTCCGGGCCCGTGCATGCGTTATTGCAGAGCATGAGAGCGGGAGCGAAAAACAAAAGTCTTTTTGAACGACCAAAGGTCATTTGAAGCTTCCCAAAAAGCGAGCCCGCAAAGGCAGGTGCTCCGGGTGAAGACACCGATTGTTCTGCATCTCGCCAATGTTATCGCCTGCTCCGCCTCGGCACGAGTGGGTTTGCGCGGCGGTTTCTGCCGGTTTGGCGGTCTGGCAGTGAGACCTGCATGCGTTGCGAGGTTCAGGGACATGAAAACAGGCAATCACCGTGTATTGCGGGATGCCGTGTACTGCTAGACTTGGGCGACCGCAGCTGTCGACCGCAGCGGCTGGCTGTCGAAGAAAACGCCTTGCTCGCAAATATGAGTAAAGCCACTGAGGGTCTGTGTCGCAGATCATAGGGAAAGATCGCAGGAAGGGAATCATGCGAACAATTGCTGTGATGAATCAAAAGGGTGGTGTTGGCAAAACGACATCGAGTGTGAATCTGGCAGCGGCGTTGGCACGGCAGGGCCGCCGCGTTTGTCTTCTTGACCTCGACCCTCAGGGGCACGCATCCCTGCATCTCGGTATTGAGGCCGGTCCGGACATGCCATCCGCTTACGATGTTTTCACGAGGCAGACAACGCTCGATGACAGTCGACAACTGGTGATGGACAATTTGTCACTTGTGCCGTCCAATATCGATCTCGCTGCGACTGAGTTGGAGTTGGCGGGCGTCGCTGGACGTGAGTTTTTGCTTCGGAATGCGATGCAGCACTGGAAAGATCAGGAGCGTTTTGACTACGTGATCATGGACTGTCCTCCTTCACTGGGGGTGTTGACGATTAATGCTTTGACGGCTGTGTCGGAAGTGTTCATTCCCCTGCAGCCCCATTTCTTCGCTCTGCAGGGGCTGTCAAAACTGTTTGAAACGACCGCACTTGTCTCACGACGGCTCAACCGTGGTCTGCGAGTTTCCGGGATCATGCTTTGTCTTTACGAGAGCGGAACTCGGCTTGCGGCTGATGTGGTGGAGGATCTCAAACACTTCCTCGTTTGCAGCGACGGTGATTCTCCGTGGGCTGCGGCCAGAATCTTCCGGTCGCGAATTCGTCGGAATATCAAACTGGCGGAATCCCCTGGATTTGGGCAGTCGGTGATCGACTATGCTCCTGGTTCGGCCGGCGCACTCGACTATCTGTCACTCGCTGACGAAGTGCTGGCCATGGAATTGGCGGCAGCGGACGGCCCTGCTGTAACTTCAACAGCGATGCGTGCTGCGGCGTAGTGGAGTATGCGTTCTTTTCCTTGACCGAACGATTCCTCCTTCTGAAGCCCTGCTGTCCGGGTTGGCGGAGAACAGCGTGAAGCGATTGCTGGTACCGGTGCTTTGCACAACGATGTGTCTGCTGGGATTTTCCCTCGCATCTGTCATTTCCGCTCCGCTAGAGGATGAAAAATCCGAGAGGAAGTCACGGGCGCGGGAAGACTTTGAATTGATGCGATTGTTTGCCGAGGTCTACGAGCAGATCGACTCCCGATACGTACGTGAAGTGGATCGTCGCGAACTGGTTGACAACGCGGTTCGCGGGATGCTCAAAGGGCTTGATCCGTATTCGTCGTGGATTCCACCGCAGGATCTTGATCGTTTCGAGCAGTATCTGGGGCAGGAGTTTATCGGCATAGGTATTCAGATTCAGCTTGACGATGATGTCCCCAAAGTCCAGGTTGCCCTGCCCGGCTCACCTGCGTGGCGGAGTGGTATCCGCCCCGGTGACACATTGACCTTCGTTGATGGCACTGCACTGAAAGCTCTGGATCGCGAGCAGATTGCCGATCTGATACGGGGACCTGTCGGACAGGAGATCGAAGTCGTCGGTCGTCATGCAGAAACCGACGAGACCTACACGGTGAAGTTGACTCGGGAAAAAATTCAGCTGGAAACAGTGACAGGGGTGAGACGCAGTGACGAAGGCGGCTGGGACTGGTTCCTGAAACCAGCTGAAAAAGTCACATATCTGCGATTGTCTCACTTCAGCCGCAACAGCGTGGACGAGTTTCGCGGTGCATTGCAGCAGATTTCAGACTTGCAGGCCGAGTCGCTGATTATCGACCTGAGGTCGAATCCCGGGGGGTTGATTGAAGCAGCTGTGGAGACGGCTGATATGCTGCTTGATACCGGACGGATTGTTTCGATGAAAGGGCGGGCCGTCAGTGAGCGGGTCTGGGATGCCAACAAAGGTATGGAGATCCCGGCCGAGATGAAGTTGGTCGTGCTGATTGATCGGCAGTCGGCTTCAGCCAGCGAGATTCTTTCGGCAGCACTGCAGGATCATGATCGGGCTGTGATTGTGGGGGAACGCTCTTTCGGAAAAGGCAGCGTGCAAAACGTGGTGAAGATGGAAGGTGGTCGCTCTGCGCTGAAGCTGACAACAGCTCGTTATTTTCGGCCCAGCGGTGTTAACATTCATCGATTTCCTGACGCCGACGATGATGATGAATGGGGAGTTCGGCCGGACATGGAGCAGGATGTCCATCTCGCTGACGACATCTGGCAGGAGTTGCGGCGGGATCGCGACGGTCATCAGGGATTATCGTCCGCCGGCGATGTCGCCGCTGTGATCGCGCGAGATCCTCAGTTGCAGCGTGCTCTCGAGTGCATCAACGCAATGCCGCAAAAATGACCCGGATCAGTGGGTTTTGCAGAGTTAGCGTCTATCCTTGGTAGACTCCGTCGGAAATCGGCGGAAGTTGGGGCAGCAGCCGCACTGGCCACTGTCCCGGGCCATAATTGCGGTTGTCGCCAGGGGCGTTGACGTCAGGACGTGCAGGTCATGGAGCGAACGGAAAGAAAATTCGAGCTCGTTAGCAGCTTTCAGCCTGGCGGCGACCAGCCACGGGCCATCGAAGCACTCGCCCGTGGAATCGACGAAGATCAGCGAACACAGGTGCTGCTGGGGGTCACCGGTTCAGGCAAGACCTTCACCATGGCCAATGTGATTCAGCAGGTCCAAAAGCCGACGCTGGTGCTGTCACACAACAAGACGCTGGCGGCTCAGCTGTACGGGGAGTTTCGGGAATTCTTTCCAAACAATGCGGTGAGCTACTTTGTCAGCTACTACGACTACTATCAGCCGGAAGCGTATATCCCGCAGCGGGATATTTACATCGAAAAGGATGCATCGATCAATGAGGAAATTGATCGCCTGAGACTGCTGGCTACCAGCGCGCTTGTCAGCAGATCTGATGTGATTGTGGTCGCTACCGTCAGCTGTATTTATGGTTTGGGGTCCCCAGCTGATTATCTGAAGATGATGATTCCGCTGCATGTGGGGCAGCAGATCGATCGCGATCAACTGCTGTTGAAGCTGGTGGATATTCAGTATGACCGAAACGATTTTGATCCGACGCGCGGGAAGTTTCGAGTCCGCGGCGATGTGATTGAGTGCTGGCCGGCTTACGAAGAGTTCGCCTATCGCATCGAGCTCTGGGGGGACGAGATTGAGAAGTTGAGCATGATTGATCCGGTGTCAGGAAAGGAATCGGCATCGCTGCGAGAGATTTATATCTATCCCG
The DNA here is from genome assembly GCA_017859815.1 of Planctomycetota bacterium. GTDB lineage: Bacteria > Planctomycetota > Planctomycetia > Planctomycetales > Planctomycetaceae > SXXK01. The sequence goes on from JAFMMM010000046.1 coordinate 8,069, forward strand.
CGAGGCATTTCGTGATGCCTCAGAGTCGAATTGATGCTGCACTGGACGAGATTCGTGAGGAACTGGATGCAACGCTCAAAGAGTTTCAGAAAGAAGGAAAATTACTCGAGGCGCAACGGCTTGCAGCAAGGACGCGACATGACCTTGAATTGATGAAGGAAACGGGGTTCTGTCCGGGAATTGAAAACTACAGTCGTGCCCTGGCGGGCAGAAAACCTGGTGAGCCTCCCTACACCCTCTATGATTTCTTTCCGGATGACTTCCTGATATTTATCGATGAATCACATGTCACAATTCCTCAGATACGAGCGATGTTTGCAGGTGACCATGCCAGAAAGACGACGCTTGTTAATCACGGGTTCCGGCTGCCAATGGCAATCGATAATCGCCCGCTGAAATTCGACGAATGGAATCATCGCCCTGCCTTCAAAGTGCTCGTTTCCGCGACTCCAGGAAACTGGGAACTCGACCAGACCGAGGGTGAAGTTGTTGAACAGGTGATTCGTCCAACGGGATTACTGGATCCGGAGGTGGAGGTTGTTCCGGCCCGCGGCCAGGTACCACATCTGACGGATCAGGTTCGTCTGCGGGCCGCTGCGGGGGAGCGGGTATTAATCACGACCCTGACAAAAAAACTGGCCGAAAACCTCTCCTCGTACATGCGGGAGGAAGGTATTCGATGTCAGTGGTTGCACTCCGAATTGAATGCGCTGGAACGCGTGGAGGTGCTGAGGGAACTTCGCGAAGGGCAGCACGACGCGGTGATCGGTGTCAATCTTCTTCGCGAGGGTCTGGATTTACCGGAAGTATCGCTTGTGGCGATTCTGGATGCCGACAAAGAGGGATTCCTGCGCAGTGAAACCAGTCTGATTCAGACGATTGGAAGATCTGCAAGGAATGTTAATGCGCGGGTTATCCTGTATGCCGACACCGTCACGGACAGCATGCAGCGGGCAATTGATGAAACTTTGCGTCGGCGAAAACTGCAGGCAGCTTACAACGAAGAGCACGGAATCACGCCGGAATCAGTGAAGAAAGCACTTCGAAAAGGGATCGAAGAAGAAGTTCAGGCTCGTCGGATCGAGCGGGAATCTGCCGGTGTTTCCAGTGAAACGCGATTCGTTACTCAGGAATACTTGCGTGAGTTAGAGCAGGAAATGCTGTCTGCGGCTGAGGGACTGGATTTCGAGCGAGCTGCGCATCTCCGAGATCAGATCCAGACACTGCAGAAAAAGATGGGAGCACCGTTACCGGAAGATGAAGGCAGTGACACGCCCGGATTTGCTCGTCGTGGTCAGAAACGTGGTCGGAAAGGACGTCGTCGCTGAGATTTGTCGCTGCGGCTGGCAAGGTTTGATCAGAACACCTGTAACGGCTGCGCCTCTTCTTTGCAGCCTACCATTCGCAACGATGCAGCCACCTGTATCGCTGCTCTCAAAACTCCTGCAGACGGCCGGGCGGCAAGTCGATCTACCTTCACGAAGGAGGGAGCTATGCTGGTATTATCTCGTCAAAGTGACGAAACAATCGTGATTGGTGACAACATCCGTGTGACAATTGTCGAGGTTCGTGGAGACAAGGTCCGGATCGGGATCGACGCTCCCCGAGACGTTACTGTCCACAGACAGGAAATCTACGACGCGATTCAGAAGGGGGCGGAGGGCTCCATCGAAATTGTGGAGCGGTAGTTGATTTGTACCAGTGAACAGCATCCCACTGCAAAAAAAAACGGCCCGTTGATACGGGCCGTATTTTATTTGCTGTCACGCCAACCCGGCTCGCTTCACGCTGGCTTGCATTTTCTGCAGTCCCGTTTTGACAACGTCCGCAGCATCTTCCATCCAGTAGGTCGGATTAAACAGTTCCAGAGAGAGCGTGATGCTGCGTCCACCGCCGGCCAGAGCCTGCAGAATTGCATCCATCGGTGCAATGCCGTCGCCTGGATAGACGCGGTCGGCATCCTTGAGTTCTTCGCGTCGCGGATTTGCCGGATAGTCGTTCATGTGAAACACCTGCAACGCCTCGTCACTAAAGACTGACAGTCCCCCAAATTCTGATCCACCCCGATGGATGTGATACGTGTCGAGCAACAAACAACTTTGCGGATGTCCGGTTTGTGCCGCTACGTAAGCGACTTCGCCCAGACGCGAGAGATTTGTTGAGAATCCCCACACTTCCAGCTGTGGGATCACACCGGAGTCGTCTCCAATTTTTTGCAGGGCCGCAAATCGTTCGGTGACGACGTCAAGATCGAGGACTGGGCTGTTGCCGGAATGAGCGCCGACTGGCGGAGCGGCCAGACGGGTTCCACCGATCATGCGAAGCATGTCCATGTCTCGCCGCGCTTCTTCGAGTGCGTTCGCGCGGCGGCTGTCATCGGGGTGAATCCACTGTGCAAATCCAATGGCACTGTCGACAGTCAGTCCGGCATCCGCGATTCGTTTGCCAAGATCTTCAGCCGTCCCTCCGTTCTTGAGATAGTCTCGAATGTTCGGGATCCACGGCTCAATTCCATCGTATCCGGCGGCCGCAGCCATCGCGATTTCCTGCTCCAGCCCTACCTTTTGCCCGCGGATCGTACTGGTATTCAGACAGTATCGAATTCTTCCAGCCGTAACGGAGTTCTGTGCAGGGGAGGCGTTCACTGATGACTGACCTGATATCGCGAGTCCGGCGACGACAACGCCGGATTGCAGCATGGCCTGCCTGCGATCAACGAGATTCATATGGTGGGTTCCTTGATGGTGATCAATCGGGGGCAGCTGCTGATCGGCAGCGGCGTAAGCGTTTTAGAGCCATTAACAACAGAGATGTTCCGTCTACTGATCGTCGCTGATATCTGGTGCGACGGTTCCTGTATTCCGTGGACGAATGGTCCGAAAGTACTCTCGAATAATTTGTTTTTGGCCAGCAGGTACGGCTTCGGATTCAAGATACTGCTCACTGAGGAATTCATACGTTGAGGCCTGTTCGCGATACTGTCGACTCGCAGTTTCAGTCTCAGCTTCTCCCTCAACCAGTTCGGTGTCGGAATCTCCCTGACCGGAGTCCGTTCCCGCTAATCGCATTTCCTTGACAGCATCCGCCGCCGCAGCGTTTTCCCCTCGAGGATCGCCATCGGATCCCCTGCCTGCTTTTTTTCCTCCACGTCCCGGCCCCTGCATTGCGGTGCGTGTTTGTTGCTCGACATCCGAACGAGCCTGGGCAAGGAGTTGAGCCTGTTGCTGCAGTAATTGTGACAGCTGCTGCCGCGAGGCCATCTTCTTTGATTCTGCGGCTAAAGCCTCCGCACCCTGCTGAAACTGGCTGCTGGAGTTCTGCTCAATTCCATCAGCGATCTTTTCGGCAGCGTCATTCACACGCTCTCCCGATGGGGTGGGAGTTCGCTGTGGCGTTTTGAGCTTCTCAGTGACCGCCCGCTTCTCGCTCGATGTCAAATCCGGGAGCTTGAGCTGAGAAAGCTCTTCAGCGGCCGCTTTAAAGTCGCCTTCTTTCAATGCTTTTCCGGCCGCTGCCGTCTGCTGACTGACAGAGAGTGCTTCTCCGATGTCCGTGAGCTGCTTCTGCACACCAGGGTCCTGCAGCTGCTGCTGAAGCTGCTGCAGCGACACGTCCAGATCAGAGAGAGCTTCAAATGCTTCTGCTGGCGACATTTTGCGTTCAGAAAAATCCTGCAACGTCCGGTTCATTTGGTTGAGCATTTGTGACAATTCCGAGTCGTCTGAGTCTTCCGAGAGTTCCTCCAGTTGCTCTGACAACGCCAATTGTTTGTCCTCAGGAATCCGCAGCTGCAGGTCCGCTGCAGCGGTTGAGACACGCTGAACTGCCGGGCCAATGATCGTCAACATTGTTGCAAAAGCTGTGAACACCAGGCTTTTGCGCCAGTCGGCTGGAGTCCGCAGTTGCAGAGGCCGGCGTTGCAGATGTGTGACCAGCACTTGCTCTGCTTTTCGGATTTGAAGCAGGTGCATGACATCGGGGTCAGCCAGATTCTGAAACTGAACCGCGCTCAGTAGTGTGTCGGGAAGGCCAAATCGACGGTCGAGTGACTTTGCTGCCTCGAGACGGTTCGATGCGGCGACCGAGGCCAGTATGCCTCCCGCCAGCAGGGATGCTGTTGAGATGCAGAGTGGAAGCCCCCACGGTAACTGCAGTCCGGCGAGCAGTGACAGGCAACAGGCCGCCGTAAGAGCAATCAGTCCAGCTCTGCACATTGCTTTGGAAGCACCATTCCAGATACGCTGAATGCGCGCAGTCCGAGCGGTGGCGTCGATCATTTGCCCCAACTGTTGTCCAGCGGGCTGTAAGTTCTTCCAGTTCTGGGTCGTCATTGTGCTACCCCGTTGGAACCGCCGAAGAAAATCCCCAATTCCAGTCGTCTCAACAGGACATCCGGGATCAGCAGCAGTGCAGCCAGTGCCAGCAACAGAGTGCGCAATGGTCGAGGCCTTGTCACGGAAGCTGCGGCCGATTTCGTCAATTGTTGCGGATCCGGACGGTAGATACCTCCGGTGCGTTCGGCGAGTTGTTCAAGCAGGGGCTGGTTGACCGGTTGCAGACGCAGTTCTTCCGGGAACCCCGTATAAATCGAACGGGACTTCCGGATCATTTCGCCACCCGCCGTTGTCAGGCTGACATCCAGATTCCAGACCCCGGGCTGATCCACAGTCAGGTCTGCAGTATACACGCCTGCGGCAGTGCGAGTCAGATCCAGACGCGTTTGTTGCTGGTCCGGTCCGGATAACAGAACATCCCCTTTCGCATCGCTGACGAATGCGCCATTGCCGTCAGTGAGCTGTACCTGAATCCGACCGTTTTTTCCGGATCGCGTGAGCTTGATGTTCATTCCCGAGCCCGATTCGCGGCGCATCAATTGTCGCACTACCTGAGTCCAGAATCTTCCGTAACCTGGCCACGTTAGCCACTCAGCAGCCCAGCGACTACTGGCGTCTGAGGTGAAGCCGCCGGTCATTCCCAGGCCTACTCGCCACCATGCAAGCAGCGGATCGCCCTTTTCAGTAGCGAGAATGACTTCTGAGCCCGGCTGTGGACGAGTCCGGACGTAGCCAAGCAGAAAAGGCGAGAGTTCAAAGTCGATTCCGGCGAGCGCCCTGGTGGCACGCATGACCTGTGGGGCAAACGGGTCTTCATCAATCGCAGACTTGCTGGCGGTCATGGTTTCTCGGGCAAAGATCCGAGGGACAAGGGCGGGGTCTTCTGCATGATAGAACCTCCCGCGCCCGATTCGCGAAATGGAAGTGAGCAGTCGGATATCGGTCGCATCTTCATCACCGACAGCGACGACCGATACGGTCGTGCCTGCGGCAGACATCTGTCCGGCCAGTCCTTCAAAATCACCCGTGTTGGAGATTCCATCGGTGAGCACAATGACGTGTTTCAGGCGAACCGCCGCATTCTCCAGAATCTCTGAGGCCATCTCCATCGCGGGGTACATGCTGGTTCCGCCGCCGGGCTTCAGGCTGCCAATCTGATCGACAAGGCGTCCCTGATTGGCAGCAGCCTGAAACTCACTGATCACCCAGGTCTTGTCGTCAAATGCGATGACCGCAACCTGATCCCGCGGACTCAACAGTCGAACTGCGGCACGTGCGGCCGCCCTCGCCATTTCCAGCTTTTCACCCTCCATGGATCCGGAGCGGTCAATGACAAGGACCATTCCCAGCGAAGGCTTTTCCTGTTCTTTTCGGAAGTCACTCTGAAGCGGGAGAATGTCATCGAGGGGAGTTTGATACCAGCCCCCCGGACCAAACGACTGTTCGCCTCCCAGCATCAAAAAGCCACCGCCGAAGTCCTCAACCCAGCTTCGAATTGCCTGCAATTGATCACGCGAGAGCGCCGTTGCGGGAATGTTTGAAGAGATGAGCAACTCGTAATTCTGCAAGCCCTCAATCGTGGTTGGAATGCCCTCCGGCGGTCGGACATCGGCCAGCACCCCTTCACCTTCCAGTGCAAAGGCCAACTCCTGGATGAGATCCGGATCACTGTCTGCAAGCAGAATTCGTGGCTGTCCCGACGCGGAGACAAGTCCAATATCTGTGTTGTTGTCGAGCAGTGTGTCCTTTTGCAGGCCTGAGATCCGCACACGGAATGCAGCCATTCGATCGCGATCAACGGACTGTTCGAATCGAAAGGTGTTCTGTCCGGGCTGAATCTGCACCGTCGTTGAACGGACCCGGAACTCCCCCTGAAATAACTCCAGTCGGCCGGTATCAGCATGGCTTGAGGATACAACGACTTCAACAGGAAACGGCTCGCCCTGCCGAACCTCCGGTGGCAGTACTAACTGGTCAATCTGGACTTCGGGGTCTTCCCCTCGATTCAGCGGCACAGTCCAGACTTCAGCGCCGGCTTTCAGTGTTGTCTGCAAGGCACTTCCACTGGTCTGATTACCGTCCGTCAGCAGGACAATTCTTGGGACAAATCCGGAAGGCACACTGGACTGAGCAAGGTTGAGTGCGAGTTCAATATTTGTTCCGTTGGGGTCAACCGGAGCCTTGTCTGCGCCAGGGGCCGAGGTGTTGTCCGAGTCGACTGACGGGTCAGTGCCATTGGTCTTGCGATGGGTTGTCAGACGCGGAATTCCCGGGCTTGCAGCAAAAGGGATCCAGGTGGTCCGAGCATTTCCGGTGACAGAAACCGCCCGCCGCAGAAAATCATCTGCCTGTTCCAGCCCAGTCTGTCCTGTACTGCGGCTGACATCCTGAAGAAAGACCGTCCAGGGCACAGAAGAACGCTGCAGCAACGTCATTCCTGCCGCGGCTGCCGCGAGCAACAGCATGATCAGACTGCGAAGCAACAGCGAGAACAGACGCTGACGATCCGGGAGATCTGCGAGGCTGTGCCGGTGCCAAATCCACAACAGCATGGCGGCCGGGATGATCGCGGTCAGATAAATCGGATGGCTGAATTCGAACAACATTGATTGGGAGCAGCGTCAATGAGAGCAGATTTACATAATCAGGCGGCGTTGGTAGAGCCACCATTCCAGCGCCAGCAGCACACCGGCAAGAATCACGGCAATCAACCAGGGCGGCAACTGTGACCGCATCCCGGCCAGCGATATCGAGTCATTCAAGCTGTCGGTCTGGCTTGAAAATCGCAAATCACTTTCCTGTTGACTGGCAAGGTTCACGGCGATTTTTACGACCGAGTCACCATTGTTGGACTGTTTCTTCCGGCCCGCCTGCGGCCGTGCCATACTCATGTTCCAAACGCCCTGTTCTTTCAGAGAAGGCAGTTCGATTGTGGAGGACGAACGGCCAATTCCCTCGCGTCTTACTACTGTCCGGGTATCTCCCCGAGGCGACCGCAGAAAGACCTCCGTCATTGACTTTGTCGGATCTGAATTCCAGTCGGCAGGCAATGCGACCGTAGCCCTGGCCCCGGTGCGAATTCCTGCGGTGGAGATTCCGGTGTTTCCTGTAAACCACTGCACGACATTGGAGACGAGCAGCGGAAAAACTGTCCGCATCGGTAAGTCACCATCTGACAGCGAAACAGAAAGAATCACACAGGATGTTTCTCGTGACTGGCAGAGCGAGAGGATCGCATTGTCAGTGTCGGTGATGACGAGGTTTTCCACGGTGCCGGTGAAGGTGAGTGCGCCTGCCTGGGGAATCAGGACATTTCCGAAATCAATATTTGTCATCAGCGGAGAGGATGTGTTCTGCTGCACGATTAATGGCTGCCGCTCGGGAGGATTTACGTTCCAAAGATTGCAGTCAGACTGCGGATCAATAATCAGCATGCGGCCTTCCGGCAGTACCGAGGGCACGAGTCGATGCAGAACAATCAGGTCATGGCCCTGCCAGTCCGCTTCAACAGCCGGCAGTTCGTTCAACTCTGTCAGGTCAACTCCCGGAACAGCCTGCAGTGCTTGCCTAAGAAACAGGTTTCCCGGAGAGACCAGCAGCACTCGCAGCGGTGGTCGTTCAGGCAGGACTGCAAATGCTGTGTTGTCTGTTTGCAGTCCATCTGTCATTGTCAGGTTTACCGTGCCGCTGAACTGGATATCCCGGATTCGAGCTTCCAGAACACCGCCTTCGGCTGAGAGTTTTCGCAGCAGTCGGGAATCATTTTCGTCGGCTTCCATCTGAAGCCGAATCACATCCACCAGCACATCGTTCAGTGTGATTTCAACGCGGGCGGTGACCGGTTTGTCGCCTCGATTGGCAAATTCAATCAGCAGTTCGTATCCAAGAGGGTCGGTGGGCGCTCTGCTGGCCTCGAACATCGTGATACCGAGGTTGGATTGAGACTGTCCCAGTCTCACAATCTGCAGATCGCATCGTCCGGCAGCTTCATCGGACGGATGAGATTCACAAAGAGCCCGCAGTCGATCGACTTCGTCGGCGGGCCGCGAATCCGTGAACAGGACGATTCGGCCGCCGGAAGACGGTTGCAGAAGGCTGGTTGCGAGGTCGACGGCCTGGTGGCAGGTCCCACTGCAGTCTGTTGGGGCCGTTGCTTCGATGGCCTGCAGCAGCGCCGGAATATGAGCGGTAAAACCGCATTCGATCTGTGCCTCTGAGTTCGTTGAAAGTACTGCAGCCTGTTGTCCGGGCCGCAATTGTGAGACAAGTCGTTTTGCCTGTTCCTGAGCCTGGCGAAATCTTGTGCCCTGTTTCTCTTCTGCCTGCATGCTTGCAGTGGTATCAAGAATCAGCACCTGAAAAGCTGCTTCATCCGCAGGGATCTCCCAGCGAGGATCCGCGGCGGCGATGGAAATTGCGAGCAGCAGCATCATCTGCATCAGCCATGAGGTCAGGTGGCGAAACTTCTGCCAGAGGTTCCTCGGAGGACGCTGTTCAAAGACCTGACTCCAGAACATGTCCGTTGAGATGGACACCTTCCGAACCCGAACGCGCAGCAGGTAAAGCAGCGTGATCGGCAGAGCGATCAGTGTCAGAAAGAGTGCTGCTGGAGTGCCAAAAATCATGGGTCTGGACGGTCGCTGGATTTGTCAGTGATGATTCAGGTTCGGAGAAGTTCACTCGGCAGAAGAGCTGTTCATCATGGCCATAATCAACGCCTCAAAATCGGTGGAACTGCAGGTTTGTGTACATCCGAGACCGTAACGGCGACAGTAGTCTCGCACGGATTTCTGATGATCGTCAAATAGTTTTCGGTAAGCAGCCAGTCGCTGTTCAGTGATCGTGATCCGTGTTTCACTCCCGGACTCGAGGTCGACAAGTTGTGCGTCCCCGCGGAGCTCGGGATGCGCCTCCTGCTGATGGGTTAGTTGTACGAGATGGACATCAAAATGCTGAAATCGCAATTGATCAACGGCCGACTGAAAACCGACTGAATCGAAGAAATCACTGAGCATCAGGACCAGTCCCGGCCGCGGCCGGGAATGCAGGAATCGAGCGATGCTGTGCGTCAGGCTGGTGTGGCCCGATGTCACTTCAAGACGCTGGAGAAACCGCATCATGGGCAGAATCTGCTCGCGGCCCCGTGTGACTGGATGCTCAGCTGAAATCCCATTGGAAAAGGCAAACAGACCGGCACGATCAAGATCCGCGAGGGCGATGTACGAAACGCCGGCGGCGACGCGACGGGCCAGGTCGAATTTGCTGCCGTCTGCAAACGACATGGAGCGGGAGTTATCCAGCAGAATGTAAACGTGCAGGTCCTGGTCTTCCTGAAACCGTCGGATCAGCAGGTCTCCATGGCGTGCATAGACATTCCAGTCCAGATAGCGAAGGTCGTCTCCGGCTGCGTATTCCCGATGGTCTGAAAACTCAATTCCTGATCCGGTTTGTCGTGTTCTCCTCTGTGCCAGAAGCTGTCCACGAAAGACCTTCCTCGACATCAGCGAGAGGTATTCGAGTCGGGTCATGAAGTCCGGAGGAAACAGCATTGGTGTTCTGCGGGTGTGTGGGATTGAGCGGTTTCGGGGGGAGAAGAAGACCGCTGGTAGAAAACAAGTGGCCGGAAGCGGCGTTTGGGGAATTCGAACGAACGCAATTCGGACGAACAACAGAGACCTCAGTCAGACAGCCTGCCAAGATCACTCAGAATTCCAGTCACGACGGCATCTGCTGTAATCCCCTCTGCCTGTGCTTCAAAATTCAGGATCAGTCGATGCCTCAGAACCGGGAGAGCCATTGCGAAAAGATCCTCGGTGGAAACATGCAAGCGGTGGTCCAGTACAGCGCGCACTTTGGCACCCAAAATGAGTGCCTGTAATCCACGCGGGCTGGCACCATAGCGAACATATTTCTGAGTCGTGGTGGAGATTTCTTTTTCGGGGTGCGTCGCAACAATTAACTCAACAGCCTGCCGGCGAATCGCGTCGGCGATCGGGATTCCGCGTGCCAGAGCCGTCATCTCCCGGATACGATCACCGTCGAGAACAAATTCTGCATGCGGAAGATCCTGCCCGGTGGTGCGGTTAAGGATCTCTTCAAGTTCTTCAACCTCCGGGTATCTGACCAGCAACTTGACGAAGAACCTGTCGAGTTGGGCTTCAGGGAGAGGGTAAGTGCCTTCCATTTCCAGCGGGTTTTGTGTGGCCAGTACGAAGAATGGTTGTGCCAGTTTGTGCGTGGTGCCCGCGACTGAGACCGAATGTTCCTGCATCGCTTCCAGCAGAGCTGACTGCGTTTTCGGGGTCGCTCGATTGATCTCGTCCGCCAGCAGAATGTTGGTAAACAGCGGGCCCTGCTGGAATTCGAAAACGCGACCGCCCTGCTCTGATTCGCCCAGTACCTGGGTGCCGATCAGGTCTGCCGGCATCAGATCAGGGGTGAACTGAATACGTTGAAATTTCAGTTGCAGTGCATCCGCAAGTGTCCGAACAGTCAGTGTTTTCCCCAACCCCGGGACACCCTCAAGCAGGACATGTCCGCCAGCGATCAATGCGACCAGCAGGTCATCCAGGATTTGCGTTTGTCCCACTATGACGCGGGCAAGTTCAGATTTTAAACGCTGAAAATCAGCCCGAAAAAGATCAAGGGCCTGGCTAAGTGAATCTTCAGTCATCATCGAAAGGCTGCCGATAGGCTGGTGGGAGTAAACAACGATCTCCGGTGTTCGGGGGCCGGAATTCAAAGGGCGTGAATCCTGCAAGCACGGGTGAGCGGGAGCAGGTTATTCGCTAGACTTCCCGATCTTAGACGATTTCGATGTGCTCTGGCAGTCTCGGACGATCACCATGATCATTTTGTTTCGCGATGATCACGGCAGCAGACAGATGCGGGAAAACGGGGAATGCAATCCTTGTGAATTCATGCCGCATGCTGCAAGTGGACTGACAGGCTGCAATAGTGGCGACAACCGAAATTGACTTGTACGAACGCCATGAAAGAGGCTGAAACAGAACATCACGGGGACACCTATGAAAGTGGTATTAGGCATCAGCAGGCCGATTTGGCAGTTTTTCGTGGTCACTGTGCTGGCGATCAGTTGCGCTGGTGGCACCATCGACGCCGATGAGAAACGTCGAGAACTTCTGGAGAGCGGCAGCAATTTTGAAGTGAACGGTCGTACCGCGTTTCTGATCCCCGGAGCAACCGGAAAATCGCTTTCGGGAAAAGCGTGGGTTTGGTACGCACCAACCCTTCCGCGTCTTCCCGGCCCTGAAGAACGCTGGATGTTTGAGCAGTTTGTCGCGGAAGGGATTTCCATTGCCGGAATTGACGCCGGGGAATCCTACGGCAGCCCCAATGGAAATCTTGTTTACGACTCCCTTTATCAACATCTCACAAAAATGGGATACAGCTCCCGTCCTGTGATGTTGGGACGCAGTCGAGGGGGCTTGATGACGCTTTCCTGGGCCTTCCACAATCCCGATCGAGTAGCGGCTTTCGCTGGCATTTATCCAGTCATGAATATTGGCAGTTACCCAGGTGTTGGACGCGCTGCTGCCGCATTTCAGCTGAGCGCTGCAGAACTGACCAATCGTCTCCCGGAATTCAACCCGGTGGATAATCTCCAGGCTCTGGCCGACAGAAAGGTCCCGATGTTTGTGATCCACGGCGATGTCGACAAAGTCGTTCCGCTGGAATTGAATACGGGTCTGGTCATAGCAAGATATCGGGATGCAGGAGCAAGCTTTGAACTGGTTGTCCCGAACGGCCAGGGGCATAACATGTGGCAGGGCTTCTTTCAGTGCAAAAAGCTCGTAGAGTTCGTGATCAGGCACGCTCACAATTCAATTCTGCCGGATTCCGATTGTGCAGCCAACGAATAATCCACAAGTTCTGCCGCGACATGACGTGTCAGGGGCAGGATTGTTGCCTGTTTCTTCGTGAGATTACTGCTGGAGTCGCACAGTTGCTTCCATTGCGTGACACAATTCGATCGCGTTCATTCCCATACGTCAACACGGTCGTGATTGTCCTGTGTGTCTACGTGTTTTTTCTGCAGGTCCAGGATACTGCAGGAGTTTTTACTCAGCAGTGGAGTTTAATCCCCGCTCGGATTACTCAGCCGGCAGAGGAACTTGTGGTCCGGCACGCGATACCAGAACGGACACCGTTTGGGATTCAGCAGCGAATTGTGGAAGCCCGGATTCCAGACACTGCGATTCCGCCCCTGCTGACCATTTTCAGCAGCACATTCCTGCACGGAAGCTTCTTACACCTGCTGGGGAATATGTGGTTCCTGTATATCTTTGGCGATAACGTTGAGGATCGGCTGGGGCATGGACGTTACGCCGGCTTTTATCTTGCTGCAGGGGGCGCGGCTGGTGTCTGTCATCTGGTGACCGACTTGGCTGCTGTGATTCCAACAATAGGAGCCAGTGGTGCCGTCGCCGGTGTGATGGGGGCGTATATGAAACTTTTTCCCCGGGCCACCGTCGTCACTCTCATCCCGATTTGGATTATTCCCCACATCGTTGAACTGCCTGCATCGCTGTTCCTGGGGATCTGGTTCCTGTTTCAGGTCTGGAATGGAAGCGGTGCAATCGCTGGTGGAATGGGAAGCGGTATTGCCTGGTGGGCTCACATCGGCGGATTCATCTTCGGTTGGGTTTTTGTGTCAGCATTCCGCCGGATCAAATCTGAGAGTGCCTCGGTCAGAGTAATACGCCGGCCAACAGTGAGTCATTCGCAGTACCGGCGCTGGTAAGACATCACTTTAACGCCCGCGTCGCGCTGCAACTCAACACTGGCTCCGTTGACCAGAGTTGTTGAAACTGCGGCTTGCAAGAGACGTTGATGCCGCTATAGTTCGACGCCTCGCGACTGTGGTGTAGTGGTAGCACAGTAGCTTCCCAAGCTCCTGGTGAGGGTTCGATTCCCTTCAGTCGCTTCCTTCATTCTTCAACAGCCCTTCAATTTTCCTGTCCCCGCCGCCTGTCCCCGCCGCATGGCGATTCGTGGCGGAAGGCCGCTCATCGAGCGAAGTGAATCAAGCTGCCTGTTTGGGCGTTGACAGGCCTCCATCGTCTTCAGGGCCCCCGGGGGCGCGTCGGGTTCCGCAGGAATGCCAGATGGAGCAGCCATGAAGCTTCAGCGTAGGAGTGGTCGACGATTCTCCAAGAAGTCTCCGACCTGAAAATCGACCGCCTCAAGCGGTTGGGGTTGCTTTCCGCCTCTGAATTCGCGTTCGACAAAATGCGACGCAGGCCAATCCGATAACAAGAAAGGCAATCGGAGCCGGTTCAGGGTTAGTTAC
>JAFMMM010000047.1 GCA_017859815.1 Planctomycetota bacterium
CTCCGGGGACCCGGAGTTGCACCAGAAGAAACTGGTACCGGCGGGTATTCATAACACGCCGCTCGCCAATCCACCGGTCGTGGTCAATAACGATGAGCAGGAGATCCTCACAGCGCTCGGTCTTGCCTGAACATACAGGCGGCACACTTTTATGTCCGCGTCGAAACAGGTAGACTTTTCGCACTCTCGATTACTCTGCCGTCGTCGGCAGCTGGCGAAATAAGGGGATCACATCATGGATCAGACTTTTTCCGAAATCCTCATCATGGCGTTGACCGGCATCTTCCTGCTGGTTCTGTTGCTGTTTCTGATCATGTTTGCCTCCGTGGCATCACTTTGGTTCAGAGCGATGGTTTCGAGGGCCAAAATCGGCCCGATCCAGCTGGTCGTAATGAAGCTCAAGAGAATTGATCCGCGGGTGATTGTAGACACCCGAATTAATGCGGTTCAGGCCGGGCTGGCGAATGAAGTCACAACTTCAGAAATGGAATCTCACGTTCTTGCCGGGGGAAATGTTCAGTTGGTTGTGCGTGCGATGATTGTTGCTCAGCGTGCCCGGATCCCCCTGAACTGGGACACGGCTTCAGCAATCGACCTCGCCGGACGCAATGTACTGGAAGCAGTTCAGACCAGTGTAAAAACCAAGGTGATCGACTGCCCTGATCCGCAACGTAGTCGAAGGCCAACGCTGGATGGCATTGCTCGGGATGGGATTCAGCTGAAGGCCCGCGCACGAGTGACCGTGCGAACCAATATTGGTCAGCTCATTGGGGGAGCGACGGAAGAAACAGTGATCGCCCGAGTCGGTGAGGGAATTGTTTCCGCGATTGGCTCCTGCGAGACTCACAAAGACGTCCTGAAGAACCCGATGCTCATCGCCAAAGCAGTGCTCGCGAAGGGGCTTGATTCGCAGACAGCCTACGAGATCGTCTCCATTGACATTGCCGATATCGACGTCGGCGATAATGTTGGTGCAAGGCTGCAGGAAGACCAGGCTGAAGCTGACAAGCGAATTGCTCGAGCACATGCCGAAGAGCGACGCGCTGCTGCGGTCGCGGAAGAGCAGGAGATGAGAGCGCTCACTCAGGAAAATCAGGCTGAAGTCGTCCTGGCCGAAGCCGAAGTCCCCAAAAGTCTTGCCGAGTCCTACCGCAGGGGGCTGCTGCGGGCCGGCGACAGCAATTCCTGATTGCCACTCCCCTCGCCTTGCACATGATGCCGCCCGCTCTTTGACTGCCAGAATTCCTAATCTCCCTGCTGTCTTCTGAGAATCCACGATTCGCGGAAAATCACGATTTGTCTTCCGGCAGGAATAAGGTAGTGCTGGTAACAGCAGGTGTGCGCAGATCGCAATTCTTGTTCTCGATCCGCACCTGGCCCCCTCAGGCAGTGGAATTCCGCGGATGAATCAGCCGCCCCAATCCAACCCCAGCCCAATGCTGCTGCCGGCTGATGGCAGAACTCTGTATCGCACATGGGGTGCCCACAGAACTGAAGCGGGCACCCAATTTCGGGTCTGGGCCCCAAATGCTGACGAAGTCTCGGTCATTTGCGACAGGAATCACTGGCAGGCTGGCCACGATTCTCTCGAATCCTCCGACAATGGCGTTTGGTCCGGACTGATCAGCCACATCCAGTCCGGAGAACGTTACAAGTATGCCATCCGCACGCGCTCCGGGCAGTTGCTGGAAAAGACGGATCCAGTCGGATTCTTCAGCGAGATGCGCCCGGCCAATGCGTCAGTCGTCTGGCGGCTGGACCAGTTTCAGTGGAACGATGCGGAATGGCTGAAACGCAGGCAGGAAACAGACTGGCAAACCAGTCCATTAGCTGTTTATGAGTTGCATCCAGGGTCGTGGAAGCGCGCCGATGGCGGTGCTGAGTTTCTGAATTATCGACAACTGGCTCATCAACTGGTGGACTACCTGATCCCACTGGGATTTACGCACCTGCAATTGATGCCCGTCACGGAACATCCGTTTGACGGTTCATGGGGGTACCAGACGACTGGTTACTTTGCTCCAACGTCTCGATTTGGAACGCCCGACGATTTTCAATACTTCGTTGACTACCTGCATCAACATCACCTCGGCGTTCTGATCGACTGGGTCCCGGGGCACTTTCCGGTCGATGGACATGGACTTGCCGGATTTGACGGCACTTGTCTGTACGAGCATGCCGATCCACGACAGGGGTTTCATCCGGACTGGAACACACTGATCTTCAATTACGGACGACAGGAAGTCCGGGAGTTCCTGCATTCCAGTGCTCGCTTTTGGTGTGATGTCTATCACGTGGACGGGCTGCGCGTTGATGCCGTCGCCTCCATGCTTTACCTCGATTACTCCCGGGCGGACGGCGAGTGGATCCCGAATGCAGAGGGAGGTCGCGAAAACACTGATGCGGTCCGTTTCCTGCAGGAACTGAATACCGAACTGCATGCACAGCACCCCGGGATTCTGACCATTGCTGAAGAGTCCACAGCATGGCCAGGTGTATCGCGGCCCTGCTACACGGGCGGTCTTGGGTTTACACTCAAATGGGATATGGGGTGGATGAACGATACGCTCCGCTTCCTGCAGCGCGAACCGGTTCACCGCAGATTCCATCTGGATGATCTGACCTTCCGCAGTGTCTATGCGTCCTCAGAAAGTTTCGTGCTTGCCCTCTCACACGATGAGGTTGTCCACGGGAAAAAATCCCTGATCTCACGAATGCCCGGTGACCAGTGGCAGCAGTTTGCAGGTCTGCGGCTGCTGTTGTGCCTGCAGTACGGAAATGCCGGCAAGAAACACAACTTCATGGGCACAGAATTCGGCCAGTGGGGTGAATGGAACTTTGAGACGGAACTGGACTGGCCACTGCTGGAATTTGAAACGCATCGAGGAATCCAAAGGCTGTGCGGCGATCTCAATTCCACCTATACCGGCACAGCGGCACTGCATGCGGGAGATCACCAGCCCGGTGGTCAGCAGTGGCTGATCGGTGACGACACGGAAAACTGTGTGATCGCCTGGATCCGCTCAGCTGAAGACCAGACAGAGCACGTGCTCGTCGTCAGCAATTTGACACCTGTCGTTCGCCACGATTATCGGATTGGCGTCCCTGCAGCGGGTCGCTACATCGAGATTCTGAACAGTGACGACCGGAGGTATGGTGGCTCCGGGGTCAGTAATGCAGAGATGACTGCGGCGGAAGCGAAACCTGCTCACGGATGTGAAATGAGTATCGCATTGTCGCTGCCCCCACTGGCCACTGTTTTTCTGCAGCACCGGTCCGACGCGTCGAACATCTGACGCTTCGCCATTCCCCGGGGTTGAAGTGCGTGGTCTCGCGTTGCTGCCGCTTCGAAGCCTGCCGAGCAGATTGCGTCCATCCAGCGTGTTGATCACAATGGAACAGTGACATTACTTCGCGCAGATTGAAGGTCCAGACACGGGGAGCCGCAGAATGCATCATCTCAGCCGACGACTGTTACTTCAGGCCGCGGGCTCCGCAATGCTGCCGGCGGGGCTTGCAGCAGCATCAGGGGGGCAAGTTGCCGGACTGAAAATTGCGCCATTCCGAATTGATGTCACGCCTCCCAACGGACATGGCTGCTGTGGCGGCTGGATCAAACCAATCGAAGGCGTCGACGACGCACAGGAAGCTGCCGGATTCGTACTGCTGGGAGCCGGTGACCCCATTGTGGTCTGCGCCGTTGACTGGACCGGTATCCTGAACACCGCCCATCTGCGCTGGCGATCAGCCATGGCCGACGCCGCGGGAACAACACCGGATCGGGCAGCCGTTCAGTGTGTGCATCAGCACAACGCTCCCTTCGCCTGCCTTGATACTCAAAAGTTGATTACAGAGCAGGGCGACCTTCCCAACACCATGATCCCTGAGTTCTTCGAGCAGTGTCTTGAGCGATTAAGCGACGCCATTCGAAACGCGGTTTTGCGGGCCGTACCGTTGACACACATTGCTCACGGCAGCGGAGAAGTCCTTCAAGTGGCATCAAATCGCCGAATTAATCTGAGCCCTGATGGTCGCATTGTCAGCATGCGGGGCAGTTCCTGTCGTGATGAGAATCTGCGGGCCATGACGGAAGGTTTGATTGATCCGCAGTTGCGGACGGTAGCCTTTTGCAATGGCGATCAAAAAATTGTCTGCTGCCACTACTACGCAGTGCACCCAATGAGCTACTACGGTGACGGCCGCGCCAGCAGTGATTTCACCGGCCTTGCCCGCAGGAAACGGCAACAGGAAACACCGGATTGCCTGCAGATCTACTTCACGGGTGCCGCCGGGAATATCGCTGCCGGCAAATACAATGACGGTTCCCGCGAGATGCGAGCGATTCTTGCCGATCGAGTCTACGAGGGCATACTAAGAGCTGACGCAAATCTTCAACATGCGGAAATCGACGCTGTCTCATGGAGCACCGCAGATCTGTTGCCTGAAGCCCGAATGAGTCCTTCTGATGAAGAACTGGCGGCAGCAATTTCCAATCGTTCGCTGCGTGTCGTTGGCCGAAATCGACCTGCTTTTGAACTGGCCTGGAAGCGGCGAGTTGAAAGCGGACTTCCAATCACACTCAGCAGACTGAAGATCAATGATGTGAACATGCTGCATCTGCCTGCGGAGTCTTTCATTGAATATCAACTTCGAGCAGCGAGTATGGCAGACAACCAGTTTGTCGCTGTTGCTGCTTACGGAGACGGCGGACCATGGTACATTCCGGTCCGCGAAGCATGGTCGCAGGGGGGCTACGAAGTCAGCGTCGCCTTCTGTGCGGAAGCTGTCGATGACGAATTGACGGCAGGAATCAGGAAACTCATGACCAGCGGCTGATACACCTCAACCGACATCAGCAACAGGACTACTGTCAGCCCTGCACGACTTCAGCGACATTCTGAACAGGAATCGGTTCATGCTGCGTTATCTTGTTTTGATCGCTTTACTGTTTCTGCCGGAGACCTGCGCGGGGCAGTCCTCAACGCTGAAAAAACAACTCACGCAGCCCTTTCCAAAGCTGTTCCCGGAACTTTATGGCTGGACTGATACCTGCAATGTGTGGGTGCTGCGCGATGGGTCAAAAGCGCTTCTGATTGACTTCGGAAACGGCTCCGTCATGACGGCTCTGCATGATGCCGGCATTAAGGAAATTGACCGAGTTCTGCTGACCCATCATCATCGTGAGCAGTTTCAGGGACTGCTGCTGCCCGACGCACCTCGCCCCCCCGTTTACGTCCCTGCAGAAGAACGCAGGCTGTTCGAGTCGCCTCGAAGCTTTCGCCACTGGTTTCCCTCTCTGGGTGACGAGTATTCCGTTTACGGCGCCAGCTACGTACGCCCCGCAGCGCACGCGCTGGTGCCTGCCGACGTACTCAGTGATGGTCAGACCATTCGCTGGGGACGCTTTGAAATTCGCTGCGTCAGCACGCCCGGAAACAGTCCTGGCAGCATGAGCTTTCTGATTGCATCAGGCGGTCAACGGTTCGCTTTTACAGGCGATCTGATTCACGATGGGGCGAGAATGGTGACATGGTATGACAGCGAGTGGGACTATGGATTTGGAAAAGGCATCGACACGCTGCTGAACTCCGTCTCCAGACTCCAGATCGCAAGGTCAGACATCCTGCTGCCAGCCCATGGCGGTGTGATCCGGAATGCGTCATCGCAGTTGACGCAGTACCAGCGCAAACTGGTGGATTTTCGCGCCGCATATGTTCGCGGCTACCCGGTATTCGACTCAGCTCCCGAGGATCGTGATTCGCTTTCCGTTCCAACCGAGGTGCCTCTTGTCAGTCGCGTTACGCCTCATGTGTACAAGCTGAGTCATCAAACTCAGGGCAAGAACTTTGCCATGATCGTCTCCGATTCCGGCAAGGGGTTAATTCTTGACTGTGGATTGATGCCCGAATCGATGCTGGAGGAAATCATCGTCGGCATGCGGACTCACCTGGGGTTGCGCGACATTGATGCCTTTTGGATTTCTCACATGCACGGAGACCACTTTTTGATGGGCCCCGTCCTGCGTGAAAAATACGGGGCGGAGTCATGGACTTTGGATATGATCGCGGATCGGTGCGAAAATCCACGACGTTATGACTACGCGGCACTCGTTTCCGCATATGGCGACGGCTTTGATGGGATGCCGGTGGATCGGTCAATTCGCCGCGGAGAGAGAATTGAGTGGGAGGGTTACACACTGCAGGTCGACTGGATGCCGGGCCAGACTGAATTCGGCTGCTGCCTGTGGCTTGAGATTGACGGACAGCGAATTGCCTTTACTGGTGACAATCTTTTCGGGAATCCTCGAGCACCGGAACAGGACGGACATGAAGCAGTGGTCGCAAGGAACAGCTGCATTTTTGAAGAGGGGTACCGGTATGCCGCCCGCTACCTGAAGGACCTCCAGCCGGATATTCTGATCGGCGGACATTCATGGGTGATGCAGTCGCCTCAGGCATTCATCGAGAGATACCTGAACTGGTCAGAATCGATGATTACGCTCTATACAGAACTTCTGCCTGGGGACGGCTATGAATATGGATTTGACCCGTACTGGGTTTCCGCATATCCCTACCGCGTTGACCTTGCCCAACAGTCTGAAGCCGAGGTAACGATTTCCATTCGGAACTTTCGCACACAGCACCAGAATTATCGCGTTGTTCTGCAACTGCCGCAGGGTGTCTCAGCCGATCGACGTGTGCTTCAGGGAATCACGGCTCCAAACGCTCGCTCACAGGAAAAGATCAGGCTGCGGCGTACAGCAGACTCGGAAGACCCGGAAAATCGGGCTCCGGAGATTGTTCCTCTTGATATCACCCTCGATGGCAGGAAATACGGCCAGCAATTTGACTTTATCCTTCGCCGCACGGCTGACACCCGGGACGGCATGTGACGCGGTCTCAAATAGTAACAGACTGCGTCACATTTGCTGGCAGACAGTGGCTCAAAGTGCTGCCTGCTGTCCGGCAATGCCACGTTCCAGTTTCAAAGCCTGATTCTGGTGATGTCTGGCCTGATCAAGTTCTCCTTGTCCGCGTAATGCATCCGCCATCATCCGGTGCACTTTGGAACGGTCGGAGCGGAGAGCCAGAGACTTTCTGAGGTCAGCCTCCGCCTTTTTCCAGTCACTGAGCGCAATGTAGATCTCACCGCGTGTCGACAACAGGTCCGCATGATCCGGCATTAATCTGATCGCCTCGTTCGCATATTCCAAAGCCTTCACAGGCTTCGCCGGCTGGCTGCGCACCAGAGCTATGGCAAGGTTATTCAGGATTCCGGGATTTGAATTGCGTGCTGTATGCGAGGCAATCTCCAGCCAGCTGACGGCCTCATCATAGCGTTTGAGATCGAGTGCAAAGGCAGAGAGTGTATTCAGGATATCCAGGCTGCAGGATCCTTCTGCTCGCAGTGAATTCAGCGTTCGCATTGCATCATCCGCAGCAGGACTCCGACTCATCACAAGGCGAACCAGCCGGTCGATACTCTCCATCGCTATGGGATTTCGAGCCTCGCCCTTCACGGTGCTGATTGCAGTCGTCAGAAGTCGAATCAGGCGTCTTCCATGCAGACGGTCGCTGACTTTCGGCATGGCTGCGACGTTTCGCTGCAGGATCAGACCGGACAGTTCTGTTTGCTGATCGAAGTATTCGACAAGAGCTTCCCCATAAAGAGCCAAAACAGCCGTGTCTGCTGTGGGAGCCATTTCGACATTGCTGAAATCTTCCGCCAAAAGTTCGATGACCTCTGATGGGCGTTCCAGACTCAACAGGATTTCTGCAAGCTGCCGTTTCAGTCTGATATCGCCTGGGTTTTCCCCCTGCTTTCTGCGAATCTTCGCAAGTTCTGATTCAGCCAGAAGGCTCGCTTTACCACCGCTTCCAGCCTTGATCAACAGTTCGGTGTTGTAGCGAAGGAATTGCGGAGAGGTCTCCAGTTGTTTCTGCAGCAGATCAGCGGCTTCCTCATACTCGCCTCGCAGATCGTGCAGCCAAACAACGGTAATAACGTCCTGTTCAGTTGCATCCGATGCAATTGCCCGCTGCCGATAAAACTCCAGACTTTCTGACAGTCTGTCCGGGGGGATCACGCAATTCATTCTGCTGACGTCCAGCAACGCTTTGATCGCACGCAAATTTCTCGGATTCAACTCAATGGCGCGAAGTAGCCCGGAACAGACAACATCACAGAATGCTGCAGACTTCTTAATCAGGTCCTCCGCAATCATTGTCTCCATTCGGCTCAGTGATCTGGCCAGCGTTTCGTCATTGTCGCGTTGATAACTTCGATTCAGTAAATCCCGTGCAGCCTGCGGATCACCGTTCAGATAATACGCTTCGGCCAGCCTCGTGATCACATCCTGTTTATGAGGCTGTTCAGCGATCAGAGCTTCCAATCCTGCAACGGCAAGACGAGCGGTCTCGGAGCGGATCTCTTCGGGCCGTTCCAGCACGATCTGCAGTTTCAACAGATTCAGATTCAAGTCCGGACTGTGATTAGCCGCATCCTGAAGAGCACATTCAGCCAGTTGCCACTCGCGAGTCATCATGTAGACACGAGCCAGCGTACGAGCCGCCTCTCGATTGCCCCGACTTTCCCGCAAGACCGCGTGCAGTTGTGTCAGAACATCTTCTCGAGTCAGTCCAAAAACGTCTTTGTTGTTCAGTGTCTGTCTCAGAAGCCACAGTCGAGCGTCGGGGCTGCCGGACCGTACAGGATCCACGTAGCGACCGAGGACCTGCAGAGCCTTCGTGGGGCGATTTTCCGTCAGGTAGAGATCTGCCTCCTGGATTGCATAGCTTGAATTGGAGGGCTCAATCTGTCCAAGGGCACTCAGGCAGAGATGCTGCTGTTCGTGATCCTCGCTTTGAATCGCGAGTTGCAACGCATCTTTGAAGTCCGCCAGTCGTGTTGACGGGTCAGAATTTGTCTCGCCCCAACCGCTCGCCAGAAAAAAAAGCGTGACTGCGAGCAGCAACGGTGCTGAAGGATAAAACAGCGAGAGATCACGTGAGTAGAACCAGTTCACCGCCGCTTCAGCTGCATCGCGGCGACTCTTGTCCAGATTCGGCAAAGGACTCAACTGTGTGAACGGCTGAACACCGTCGAGGAATGAATTCTGTCCGCCGGTGAATTCCCGAACTCTCCGACGACGAACGCGGTTGACTTCCCGCCCCCGGCTGTCCTGATCTTCATCCATGGTTCAGCCTCCCACTCTAAAATACTGTACGAATTGCACGATCAACATCAGCGCGCTCACCACGGATGTCAGACCGAGTAAGCCTGCACTGCGGACCTGCTCCAACTCGGTACGGCTGACGAAATCCTGCGTCGATGCGGCATCATTTTCGGTGGGTGAATCCTCCCGCTCGGACAATTTCACTTCTGCGGGAGCCAGACTGCTCACTTGATAAACCGGAGGCAGCGGTGCCACCCAGCGATTCCACGCGTCAGTAAACGAATTGCCACTTTTGCATTCCTCCGAATCCCTGATTATTTCATCCGCCCCCCCTAACGGAACCTTGCGCCCGGTTACAGTCTCCCCCATCAGCGGGATCGGAGCACAGAGCAGCAAAACGATGTGATCAACACACCAAATCATGGCGACACCAGCGATCAGCCAGTCAAGTCGCCAGAAGACACCTGCAGTTCCGGAGGAAAAATCAATCCCGGTCCAGTGCACCATCATGATGCCAAAGACAGTCGCACCAACACTTGTCATCAGGCCGATCCCCAGCGTGCCGGCCAGCAGCAGAAAATGATGCGTGATCGATCGTCTCAGGAACATCACCAGTCCCGTACACGTCAGCAGCAACACCCAGGGTGAAGCCGCACCACCGCGGAAATAGCGGTCATCCACCACTTGTTCGGCAAGGTGGACTCCCTCAACATCCACAAAGTGAAGAAACCCCGCTGCATGAAGAATCGCCGACGACTGACTGGCGATGGTGCTGTGCCAGCTTTGATCAACTGCTGACTGAACATACGGCGGCAGTCGCACCATTAAGGCCAGCAGGACCGCGACTGCTGCCACCGTTCTCAACGGAATCCAGTCCCGGCGAGACAGCGCCCACGCGATAATACTGAAGGAAACCCCGACGCAGGCCAGCCATGCCGACCCTCGGAACATGGCACCGACGAAGAACAGAATATTGAAGAACACCAGCAACAGATGTTCAAATTTCCAACGTTCGCGAGCCTGAATAAAGTGGCGAACTGTGATCCAGCCCACAATCACAAGGGCAAATGGAAAACTGCTGACCAATGGATTTGCGGTGGACTGAAGAGTGAACCAGACGATCGATGGCAATTGCGCCAACAAAAGCAGCGGCAGCAACACGCTTCGATGTTTGTTTTTGCTCTCAATATCAACCGGTACAGCATCAACCGGTACAGCTTGCGACATGCTCTTTCACCCCCAGATAACTTCGATTCAGATCGCGGAGTCAGGCGGGAATGATTATTCGTGCTTTGCTCGTTTAAACTAAGGGTTTGCCCCTCATTTCTTCGGAAATCCCCACTGCAACGGTCAGACTTTTCTGATGTACGGAGACGAACATTTTCGCGGTATGGATCGGTTTGTTGAGCTGCACCCGCGAAAACTCGTGGTTGAGTCCATTGGCACACATCTGTGCCCGGGACTCAACAGCAAAGCCGCATCTGCTGATGCAAAGCGGAAACTCATACGCTGCTGCTCAGCAGCATCGACGCAGAGAATCATGTTGCAACATGGCAAACAGTTGCGTCACGACAACAACAGTTCCGGTAGCTCATCGGATCTGGTCCCGGGCAGGGGAACGTTGTCAGCCGCTCGAAATGTAAAGACTGCGGACAGCTTCGGCGTATCGGAGTAATTTCGAGTCGCTGAGTGGAAACAACGAGCATGAAACAGCAGCAGATCTCCGGGGGCAAGCTGTGTTCGAATGGCTGAATTCAGGACCGCACGATTTTCTTCGAGATCAGTTCGCAGAAACTTTTCCTCATCGAAACGTCTTTGCTCGAAGTGTTGCCGGTGAGTTCCGGGCAAAAGCTGCAGACAGCCATTTTCAGCGTTCTCAGCTCCCAGGGCAATCCACGCATTAATCAGTTCCGGCGTGGAAAATGACCAGTAACGGATATCCTGGTGCCAGCCCGTGTCGCTGCTGAACTGCGGTTGTTTGGTCATGATACAGTTATGATGAGCCAGCGGCATCACGATGCTCGGACCCAGCAGCTGCTGTAACGGGCCCAGCAGAAACGGCTCCCGAACCAAACGCAGAAAGATCGGGTCTCTGCTGATCGCCTGACGCAGGCGACGAACTGTCTGCCCCCCCGGCGCGTCATGGGAAACCGGAGCCCCCGGATAGTTGAGATCTGCCTCGAACTCAATATCGCCCTCCAGGGCAGATAGCTGACGGAACGAAATCTGACGAATCTGATTCACGTAGTCCGCAGGGATACACCCACGCAGAATCAGAAACCCCGAATTTCGAAATTCCTCAAGCTGACCTGGCGTCAGATGCTCTGATAGCTGCGAACTGGACATCAGCACTATGACTCCGCTGGGATCAGAACGCCGGCCGCAGTAACCGATTGATTCACCGCGATGACTTCCACAATGGGAGCCGCCCCACCACTGACCCTCTCGATATTCTTGCCTGACCGGACAGCTTCACAAGCTCCTGGAGGCAGAATCTCAACTCCAGCAATCAGGAAATCCCACTCAGAACTTCACAAATCCGATCTTCGGACACCGACACGGCAGTTCCCAGCTTCTGAGCCCCAAGCTGTACGCGATACTCCTGAATCAGCCAGCGTGCGTGATCAAGCAGAGGATGAGTGCGATTCTGTCGCTCCAGCCGCAACTGCACTTCTTCCACCATCTGCTCTAAAGTCTGGATTCGGGAGTCCACAGATGATTCCGTCTTCAGCCCCCCGGAATTCAGTCGCTGAATCCTCAACTGGACCGCAGTCAGATAGCGTGGAATCTGGATCAACCATGGCCATGGAGTCTGTGAGAACAGATGAGGATGAATCAGCCCATTAACCTGTCTCTTCAGATTCTCAACAATCTGCTGCCAGCCCGGTCCCCTGGTGTTTTCAAGCAGCCTGCGAGTCTCGTGATACTTGCGAAACAACTGCGGCAGAAACTGAGTCAGTTCCTGAGCCACAACGCCCAGACGCTGCCGTCCGAGCTGGCTGCTTTTTGCAAACTGCTGAGGCGTGCGCGGAAGATCACCTCCCGACAGAAATGCTCGCTCAGTCATCAACATCGCGATCTCATCGCTGAAACGAAGACCACGAATAGATGAAGCCTGAAGTCGCAGTTGGGATAATCCGGGCAAATTGTCCACCTGGTTCCGGATGCGCTTCGTATTCGTCAACAGAAACAGACGGCGAAGACCGGACTGAAGGACACTCTGAGCTTCCTCGGACGTTCTGCATAGCGTCAGGCTGACACTGTCCTGATCATCCCTGACAGACGGAAACGCCCGGATTTTCATCCCGGCACGACGCACTTCGATCGACGCCGGAATATCAGCAAAATCCCAGTCTCGAAATCCCGTTCGATACCACTGCTGTTCTTCAGGTGGAAGCTGTGGTTGCGGGCTGTCAGTTTTCGAATTCCCGGCCACCTGCTCACGGACACTCACGGCATCCCGCCCTTCCGCGATAATTGCCTGATCGTCTGCCAGCACTCGGATGTTGAATCGCAGATGATCCGGAATTTGCGATGGAGTGAATTCATTCGCCGGAATCGACTCGCCACAAAGACGCGACAGCCTGACCGCAATTTCCTGAAGCAGATTGCCGTGCCCAAACTCCAGGTCGGATGCCACGAGGGCTGCTGTTTCCGGTGCTGGTACAAAATGCCGACGCAGCGTCTTGGGAAGGCTGCGTATCAAAGCCAGCACCTTCTGCTCAAGCAGACCCGGAACCAGCCAGTCCAGTTGCTGCTCGTGCAACTGATCCAGCGCTTCGGCCGGTAGAGACAGTGTAACCCCGTCCGCATCGCGCCCCGGGTCAAGCTGATACTTCAATGGCAGAGTCAGCCCGCCAAAAACAGCGGTTTCCGGAAACAGCCGTGACTGCCGCTCGCGATGCTTTTGATCAGAAAAATCATTGATGTCGAACCGCAGCAGCTCGGGATGGGAGCGACAGGCTCGCTGATACCACTTCTGAAGACTCAGCCGATCACCGCAGTCTTCCGGAATCCGACTGTCATAGAATTCGAACAGAACCTCGTCGGCCGGCATCAACTGTTCTGTTCGCGACCTCGCCTGCATCTCTTCAAGCTGCTGCAGCACGCCGTGATTGTGCTTCAGAAAGGGGAAATCCCCCCCCCACCCAAAAGACGTTGCCGTCTCTTCGGTATTGCGTCCCGGACGCAGTCGAGTTCTTCCACGGGCAATGTCACGCTCCTCCTCAGCGTAGACTGCTGTCCCTTCTTCGTCAGGAAGACGACCGAACAGGAGGCCAAACTCCACCATCCCATGCCTGATCAGCATCTCTCTTGAAAGTCGCAAATCGTGCGTCGCCAACAGACGTTTTCGTCGAGCGACAATTGTCAGCCCCTGCAGCGAAACTTTCTCGCAAATCATGACATTGCCGGAGTCGGCATCCCAGTGCGGCTCAAAGTACTCACGATTCAACAGGTGTTCCGCCAGCGGCTCAATCCAGCCGGGCTGAATTTTGGCAAGGGTTCGCGCGTATCGCCTTGATGTCTCGACAAGTTCCGCCGCGACAAACCACTTTGAGCCCTTTGGGAACAGTGCCGAGCCCGGCCAGAGAAACAGCTGCCGACCTCCCGTTCCAATCCACGTGCCGTCATGCTTCTTCATCCCGAGATTTGTCAGCAGTCCCGTCATCAGCGACCGGTGCACAGAGTCGAAGTCGTTGTGACGCTCTTCAGCCGGTGGAAAGGCCGGTCGACCGGATTCAACGGCCGAAATTTCAACGACTGTTCGCTTGCGACCGCGGTGCTGTTTTAAGACCGCTCGAGCAGCCGCAGCGGCAACAGCATCATCGGAATTCACCAGCAACTCCAGAAGTTGCTGATGGACGTCGGCCCACTCCCGCATCCTCAGCCACGACAGGAAATGCTGCCGACACCATTTCCTCAGCTTGCTGCCGGAAAGCAAAGCCCGCTGGTGATGCCATGCATCCCAAAGATTCAGGATCGTCAGGAAGTCCGAGTCTTTATGCCGAAAGATTCGGTGAGCCTCATCAGCTGCCTGCTGACGGTCGGCTGGACGCTCACGGGGATCCTGAACTTCCAGAAACGAGGCAATTGCGGCCACTTCCGGCAGCGCGTTCTCCTCCACAGCCGCCAGCAGGATTCGACTGATCCGCGGATCGACTGGAAATCGGGCCATGCGGCGCCCCATTGCCGTCAAATCGCCGGGGCGAGCCCGCCGCGGGCCGGATTTCCGCCCAGTACCCCGTTGACGACTCGGTCCGGATTCCACAGATTCCGCAGGCATGTCTTCCGGAATCACAGCCCCCAGCTCTTCCAGCGTTCGAATTCCTTCCCGGATGTGGGTCGGACGCGGCGGGTCAAGAAACGGGAATTCTTCAAGTCTCCCCAGCTGCAGGTCCCGCGTGCGAAGGATCACGGAGGCGAGATTGGTTCGCAGGATTTCCGGTGCAGTAAACGGCTCTCGGCTTTCAAAATCCTGCTCGCTGTAAAGTCGGATGCAGATTCCCGGACCGACGCGGCCGCACCGGCCAGCTCGTTGAGCGGCAGAAGCTTTTGATACAGGTTCCACCGGCAGACGCTGAATTCTTGATCGTGCGGAGTAGCGACTGATCCTCGCGGTCCCGGTATCAATTACATAACGGATTCCCGGAACTGTCAGCGAGGACTCTGCCACATTTGTTGCCAGCACAATTCGTCGCTGCGGGCAGGGAGAAAATACCCGTGCCTGATCCTCCATCGAAAGGCGGCCAAAGAGTGTAATGATCTCTGTGCTGCGATCAGCCGTGTCACCGGGATAGCGGCGCCCGCCCAGCAGTTCGGCTGTTTCCCGAATATCACGTTCAGAGGGCAGAAAGATCAACATGTGACCGGAATCAATTGCCGCGACCTCGTCCACAGCCCGGACCAGGCACTCCTGAGGTGTCGCTCCATCGTCATCGGAATCGCGAGCATCGCCGTCAGGTTCGATATCCGGCCCTCGATATCGAATCTCAACCGGATAGGTTCGTCCAGCCACCTCAATCACCGGGGCCGGTGCTGAATTGGTCGCAAAATGGTCCGCAAAACGCTGAGCATCAATCGTTGCTGAGGTAATGATGAGTCGCAAATCGGGGCGTCGAGGAAGGATTCGTTTGAGATAACCCAGCAGAAAATCAATATTCAGAGAACGCTCATGAGCCTCGTCAATAATGATCGTGTCGTATTTCTCCAACAACCGATCCGACCGCGTCTCGGCCAGCAGAATTCCATCCGTCATTAACAGGATGCGCGTGGTCTCTTTGCTGACATCACGAAACCGAATGCGGTACCCGACCTCACTTCCGGTTTCACACCCCATCTCTTCGGCAATTCGAGTGGCGACGGAGCGTGCGGCAATTCGACGAGGTTGAGTGTGCCCGATCAGCCCGGAGACGCCACGCCCCATGTCGGTCAGGATTCGGGGGAGCTGGGTGGATTTTCCGGACCCTGTCTCACCACAAACGATCACAGTCTGGTGCTGTGAGATTGCCTCACGAATTTCTTCACGGCGAGCCGTCACCGGAAGGTCCTCATCCCATTCGAGTCGCGGACGCCATTGCAGGCGGCGCTGCACCAGGTCAAGGGACGCCTGAAGCACTGCAGAGAACTTTCGCTGCAGTCTGTCTGCCGGTTTGCCCTCTCGCTTGAGTCTCTGGATCCCCCGCTGCATGTCCCGCAGAGCACGCTGATCCCTCAGCATCACGTTACGGATGAGTTCTGCGGAGTCGGCGTCTTGTGTCATGGCGGGGTCAGGAGCGACCGGGACTGAAATACCCGCGGCCGTAACAAAGAAGAAATCTGATCATCACCGGGTTTCGATCCGTGACTGGCACGAATTATAGGCCGCTGCGGCTGCAGTTGCGACCAGTCATATTGGACGTCAGGGAAGCAATTTTTTGCGACGGGTGCAGAGGTGAACCGGATGCACAGGAATAACCAATCTGCCTGTCCTGCCGACTCCGAGCATGCAGCGGCAGTTTCTGCCACCCAACCTCTCGTGGCCTGGACAGGTCGCTCCCATGGGAGTGTCAGGACCATAAGGAAAATTCGGAATGATCTGCACAGCCGTCACATTTTGACTCATCCTACCCCCCCAGCCGGTCCGATGTTGATGAGTAACCGTCAATGCCGGCGCTCCCGGCATAAATTGTAAATACGGCTTGATCGGAACAATCGATGAAACCGAACCGACTTTTTGCTTCTGCGTCTCTGTTCCTCAGCGGTGCAGCTCTGTTCTCCACAGCAAACGTTTCGAGTGGTGATGAAGGCGTCGTCAGGATGTCTTCCGTCGCACCGCGGCCCGCGGCCACCGAACCTGCACCCAACAGTACTGGACCGGCAACTGCCGCTCCCGCCTATGGTACTGTTGGGCCGTATTTCGAGCGGACGTTTGCCGCCAACGGCAGCCTCGGAGCCCAGGCGTTACAACAGGAGCCAGCTTTTGGCCCTCTGTTGACTTTCGAAACTGGTCTTGGAGGAGGCGTCGGATACGACACCGGTTATCAGCGGGCCAACGCTCGCATCCCCTACCACCTTGTGCCAAACATGGATGTCCTGTTCGGTGACATCTCTGCGTCGGTCACCTGGGATGGACGACCAGTCTTTGGTGGTGGCGGAATCTTCAGAACCTACGACCCCAACCTGAACCGAATCTTTGGCATCAATGGCTTCTATGACTACGACGAGGGCTTCGGGAACGAAGAGTGGAGCCGGTTTACCGTTGGTTTCGAGTCGCTTGGCAAGTACATCGACGTCCGCGGGAATGCCTATATTATTTCCGGGGGCGACTCCCAGCTCCTCAGCAGTACGGTCCTTCCCGGCCTGCAGTTGATGCGGCAGTCAATCTTCACCGAGCGTGTCGATGTGCGAGACAACGCTTACGGAGGATTTGATTTCGAGATCGGTGGTCCGACACCAGTCCTCGGACAATACGGTCTGAACACCTACCCCGGGATCTACTACCTCGAAAACAACTACGGTGGAGAGACCGTTGGTTTTCAGGTTCGCTGGGAAGCCCTGATCACCCAGAATTTCACGGTCAACACTTACCTGACTCACGACGGGAAGTTTGACACAAATGCGTGGGTCAATCTGCAATACGAGATCCCGAATTATCGGAAGAAGCGCGCTCTGCGGGAACGAGGAGTTCGTGAGCGTTTGATGGATCCCGTCGTACGGGCGTCGCGAATTCACTCTCGAATCGACACGACATCGAATTTCGAGGCTGTCATCAATCAGTCCACCGGCAGCGCATGGTCGATCGTGCACGTTGATCCTAACCTCGCCGCTCCTGGCGATGGTTCGTGGGAGAATCCCTTCAGCACCATGGAGGCTGCCAAGCTGGCCAACAATGGCGGCATCGATGTCATTCGCATCCGTCCTCGTGATGATGACTCGGGGACCAATCTGACCCTGAACGGTGGCATGAGCCTGTTCGACGGTCAGATTCTGATGTCGTCACTGGCGACCATTGAGGTAGCCCCCGGCGAGTTGATGCCAACTGATCCCAACGCGACGACACTTCCAATCATCAGTGATCCGGGGATGCTCGCGAATGGCAGCCTCGTTCAACTGGCGAACAACAACTCGATTCTCGGACTTGCATTCGACGCATCAAACGCTGACGGTTCCGTGCTGGGATCAGCCCTCGTGAATCCTCTGCCAATCTCTGGCGGAATGATTGCCGGGAATGAATTCAGCGGTTACTCAACCGCTGTTTCTCTGCAGGACGTGTCTGGCTACTTTGACATCGGTGGCAACCTCTTCAACGGCACCGTCGGTGGTTCCCGAACTGGCCTCGATTTCACTGTTGCCGGTGGTTCCACAGCAGACCTGTTGCTTGAAGGCAACGCAGCGGTCGGAAACGGCATTGCCGGATTTAGTCTGGTGGCGCAGAACGGAAGCACGCTGAATGCAGATGATCCGGCAGGCTTTGACGGCCCGGCCAGCGGAATCCTTGGCAATACCGTCACAGCAACTTCGGAAGACGTCAATCAGAACGGAATCCTTGATCCGGGGGAAGATCTGAACGGAAATGGCCAACTTGATGGCACCGGAATTCTGACGCTGGCGGAAACCGGAGCCACCATCAATGCGATCGTGGCGGGGAA
The DNA here is from genome assembly GCA_017859815.1 of Planctomycetota bacterium. Lineage (GTDB taxonomy): Bacteria > Planctomycetota > Planctomycetia > Planctomycetales > Planctomycetaceae > SXXK01. Next base: position 18,304 of record JAFMMM010000047.1, read on the forward strand.
TACTGTCACCAGCAGCCAGGCAGACGGCTTCTCTGCAGCCGCTGACGGCGGCACGTACAATCTTGCTGAACTTTCAGGAAACGATCTGAGTGGCAATAGTGGCAATGGAGCCTTCCTGCGTTACCTCAACGGCGGCGTCTTCCGCTCAGTCTCAGAAGATGTCAATGGTGACGGGACGCTGCAGGCGGGCGAGGACCTGAACGGGAACGGCCGACTTGACTCGGGGATCGTCAGCAATCTGTTCACCGACAATCAAATCGCTGGTATCTGTATCTTCGGTGAGGACATCAGTTTCGGTGCCTTTGACATCGGAGGCCCTGACCCGTCACTTGGCAACGAATTCATCGGCAACCGCAACGCCGGTCTGGCGGTCGACCTGCAGGATGCTGCAACTGCTCAGATGGATGTCGTGAATAACCTGTTGTCATCAGTTGGAGCAGTCAATACGACGCCAACGCTGACGTACGTGCTGGACTTTGTTGAACCGGGCCAGTCAATCACCGATCCCTTCTTCGGTGGCACGATGGCACCATTCGATGTCACCGGATTCGGCTTCGCCGGCTCTGACTTTGACCTCGTCACAAACGCAGTGCTCGATTCCGTCCGCGACATTTATTACGGGATTCCAACGGTCAGTAACGACAGCCGCAGCTCGATGCCCGACGGGCAGGAACTGGATATCAACTTCGTGATCGGAGATGTGGGAACCGCGCCGTCAATCGGGGCCACAGAGTACTACTACTCCGCAATTGGTGAAAACGGAACCGCTCCCGCCGGAATCCTTGGGATTGCCTTTGGAAGCGTCGTTCGCGATGCCGCCGGTAACGGCCCCAATCTGGGCACCGCCAGCGGCGACCTGACCAACGTCGTTTACTCCGACTCCATCAACGGGATGGGTGGACTCAATCCTGCCGACCTTGATTCTCTTCCGCCATTGCCGCCGAATGTCCATGCCGACGTACCGGTGCTGGGTGGCGGGAATGCGTTTACAGATGCGTTGACATCCGGAAATCTGACCTTCACCCGAAATGCAATCGCAGGAACGCTGTCGCACGAAATTGCACACACGCTTTCCCTGTTGCATGTCAACGTTGCCGGATCAGTGACACCAACGGGCGCTGGCCCTGTGATGGGTACCGGGGCACTCGACATGAATAATCAGTTGCGAATTGCTCCCCGGGAATTCTCGTACTCCGGATTCGACGGTGAGAATGGAAACGCCCCGGTCTTCCATGTTGACCAGTTGATCTCAGCTCTTGGTACTCGTGCAGCGACTGCCGGGGGATCCTCCGGCGACGGAATTCGGATTACCGGGACCGGTGCCAGCGAACTTCAGCCTTCGACGTTCCTGCGTAATACCATGACCAACAATTCCGGTGACGGCCTCGCAATCCACATGAGCGACTCAGCCGTAGCTCGGGGAGTGACTGTCCAGAGCAACTCTGTTCAGAACAACTCCGGCTCCGGTGTGGTCCTTGCAGCGGACGGCGGGGCCACAATTATCGCGGACGGTACCATCGGTGGTTCAGGAACGCTCGATCTGGGCGGATTCGTGTATTCCCAGGGGAACACGATCACCGGAAACCAGAGTGATGGAATTCGAGCCCTCGCTTCAAATGGCGGTACGATCTACGGAAACGCCATCCAGAATGAGGTTGCTCAGAACGCCGGAAACGGTATCGCACTGCTGATTGACAATGGTGGGACCGTCGACTTTGGAACCACAGCCGACAACCGAGTGATTCAGGGGAACCTGATTAACGGCAATGGCGGCGCTGGTCTGTTGATGTCTTCCAATGTCACAGCATCAACCGAAGCAGACATGCTGGCGACAGTACTCGGTAACACTCTGACCGGGAACGTCGGCGGCGGAATCATGTCATCGCAGAACGGTCCCAACAACAATCCCCCGACACCGCCAACGGTTGTCAACAACAATCGCACCAGCCTTGTTGTCGGAGGAACTGCAGCGGCCGACGGAAACATCATCGATCGCAACGGTGAAGCGGGCATTGGAGTCTTCGTCTCCGGTAACGGCTATACCGATCTCAGTATCAGCGATGCTGCTGTCACCGGCACGCTGGCTGGTTCCCGAACAGACACGCTGGGAACCGGAATTTACCTGAGTCGTTCCGATTCCGGACTGCTCACCGCCGATCTGCAACGAGTCATTTCTGAGCAGAACGAGGGGAACGGCATTGCCTTTGAAACAGAAGGCGGTGACAAGACTGATCCAAATCAGCCATTCTCGGGAACTCCCAACGAATTGCTGGCAAGTGACAGCAGCTTCGACAACAACGGTCTGAATGGTGGCTTCTTCCGCACACGCGGTGATTCCACCCTCGTCGCCGACGTTACCCGCAGCACCTTCAACACGAACAATGAAGCAGGTGTGGTCGTTCGGACCTCACAGAACTCATCGTTCGGTGATCCAAATGTTGGAGTTCCACCGGGACGTCGAGCCCTGTTCGACGGCATCTCAGCCAGTGACAACAACAACGACGGGGTCCTCATCGAAGCCTTTGACGATTCCCGAGCCCTTGTGGAAATCACCAGTACAGCTCCGCCATCACCACTCGGAAGCCATGGAACAATCGGCACTGCAGGTGACACCAGCCTGTCCGGTAACGGTGGCAACGGGATTCGGATTGAGACGACCGGTGGCAGCTCTGACATTCTTGTGACCAGCGACGGCGGCAACACCACCATCGCCAACAACGGGACGCAGGGCGGAGGCAACGGGATCCTGTGGAACGCCAGTGGCGACTCAGACGGCATTGTCCGAGTCACGAAAACAAACATCTTCGGCAGCCAGGCTGGCAGCAGTGAAGACGTCAACGGCGACGGCATTCTTAGTATCGCTGAAGACCTGAACGAGAACGGCGACATCGACGTTGCCGATGGTGATGGAATTCAGGCCAACTTCTCGGAAGACACCAACGCCACACTGATCGTGGGCAACATCGGTGAAGGCAACGTCATTCAGGGCAACGAGGATGACGGCATTGCTATCACTGCGGTTGGTGACAGCTTCACCGGAACCCCACGGCCTGTCATCAACATTATCGAAAATACAATCGGAGGCGCATTCGATGGACAGCCGGCCGGAAACGGCGGAGATGGTGTCAGCCTGAATGTATTCGGCGGGACTGCAGTCGGAATCGACACCGCAAGTGTGGATCACACAATCGACACATCATTCCCCGTCGTCAGCCCCAATGGCGGTGTCACCGAGATTGGACCAGTTCCTCAGTTCCTGATGACCAACAATCTGATCACCGAGAACGGAGCAAGGGGGGCCAACCTGCGGCTCACCGGTGCCGCCGGGGTTCGTCGGCGTG
>JAFMMM010000003.1 GCA_017859815.1 Planctomycetota bacterium
GTTCTGCGTCACGTCCCGAAGACTCCTGCGTGATGAAACGGCCCGGCAGTACGAAAATCAGCCTTGGCGGGCACTGTTGTTCACAGTGTGAAGAGCCCTGGGAATGCTGTCAACTTGTCGTGATGTTTCCTGGTTCCCGCTGCAACTGCGATCCATGAATGACGCCAACCACGGTTACAGATACACTTTTCATCCGGCCCGATCACTGCCATGTTGGCGACACCAGGGACTGCCTCTGTTTCATTCGTTCGGTTCCATAAGATGACCTCACCTGCATTTCCCCCGTTTCTGAACCAGCGTGCTCACAGTCTCATGAAGGCTGCTGCCGAATCCGCTGCCAATTTGCGTATTACCGAACAACACACCGGCGGTTGTCGAATTCTGGACTTCGGGGTCCACGCTGAAGGAGGACTCGCCGCCGGACTGCAATTGGCAGAAATCTGCTGTTCAGGACTGGCAGAAGTTCAACTGACACCGGCAGCCGGGGAGCTCCTGTTGCCGCAGATCAGCATCCACAGCGACGCTCCCGTCGCCGCCTGCCTCGGCAGTCAGTATGCAGGATGGAAAGTCATGACCGACACGTACTTTGCCATGGGCTCCGGGCCGATGCGCGCGGCATCCCGTCGTGAAGAACTGTTCGAAGAGCTGCCGGAAAGCGAGGATGGCAGCATCGCGATCGGTATTCTTGAAGCGGGCAGCCTGCCTGATGAAGCGGCAATCGCAGCCATTCGGAATGATCTTCCGGACAACTGCGAGCTGGAACTGGCGGTCGCGCCCACAGCATCGCAGGCAGGGCACATTCAGGTCGTCGCCCGGTCCCTCGAAACCGCTCTGCATAAGCTGCATGAACTTCATTTCCCGCTGGACAGCCTTGTCAGCGGGTACGGAACCGCTCCGCTGCCACCCGTCACGGCGGATGACCTGCGTGGAATCGGTCGCACCAATGACGCAATCCTGTATGGCGGTGTGGTCAGTCTGTGGGTGCGATGTGAAGATGACCTGCTTTCCGTCATCGGCCCTCGCGTCCCCTCCTGTTCATCCACATCCCACGGCAAAACATTCCTCGAACTGTTCAAGGAAGCCGGGCATGACTTCTACGGCATGGATGCAGCCCTGTTCAGTCCGGCGGTGGTGCAGTTCCATAATCTGCAGACCGGAAACAGCTTTCGATACGGAAGCCTGAATCACAGCCTGCTGAAGCAATCGTTTGGTCTTTAGTGACCGTCGGCAGCACGCTCCGCTGCCAGCAGTTCGCGCAGACTTGCAGCCAACTGGCGGATCTGACTCTCCGTGTTGTAAAGATGAGCAGACAGCCGCAGAAAGCGTTTCTGATTCCATGAACCGGTCAGAACCTCAATCTGCTGCCATTCCCGCAACTGACTTTGAATCTGATCCGGGTGGCCATGGTATCCCGGTTCCCACCCGGCGTGTTGCGGCAACTCCATCGAGATCATACTGACCGGGGCTGAATTGTTCGGACCAATCAGCGGCCGTACTCCGGGAATTTGCCCCAGTAACTCCATGCCCAGTGAAATCAACCTGCCTGCATGCTGTCGAAACAGCTGAGTACGTGATTCGTTCATGAATTCAATGGCAGCCGCGAGAGCCAGCAATGGTGCCGGATCGGCCGTCCCCAGCCACTGAAAGCGATCCTTCCACGATGGGGGATGCCCGGCAATACTTCCGCCCCAGCTGATCAGCGGCGACACCAGTCGGGATGTCCAGCGCGGGTGCGCCCACAGAAACCCACTGCCGAAAGGACCGCACAACCACTTGTGCCCGCTGGCGCAGTAGAAATCGCAGCCCAGATCCTCCGGACTCACATCCAGCATGGTCAGCGCATGCGGGCCATCAACACAAACCGGTATCCGGTGTTGCCGTGCAAGTCGACAGATCGCTTTGACGGGCAGGATCCCGGCAGTTGCTGACGCCACATGACTGATCACCAACAGCTTTGTCTGCGGCGTCAGCCGTTCGGAAAATGCTGCAACGCATTCGTCTTCGGCCAAAGATTCCGGCAGCACCACAGACTGCATCACGGCGCCGGTGGTGCGACAACGTGCAGACCAGATCTTGCGAACAGCGCCGTATTCGTGATCCGACAACAACACCTGATCACCGGACTGCAGGGGAACGCTGGCGGCGACCACGTTCATCGCCACGGTCGCATTGGTCAACAGCACCAGTCGATCGGCACGAGTTCCCAGAAAGCCGGCGACAACCTCCGCAGCCCGATCCAGCTCGGTTTCCATCTCGCGACAAAAGAACCTCATCGGCTGCCGTTCCAGCCGCCGACTCCAGGATTCTCTCGCCTGCCGAACCGGCCCTGGTGACGGCCCGAACGACCCATGATTCAGGTAAATGCAGCCGGGTTCGAGGTCCCAGTGTATCGCCTCTGCTGCCGCGTTCATGCCGATTGCATCCTTCGTTCCTGCGCAGTTTTTTTCCGCACTGTGCAGCATTCGACTAGCTGTCGATGGTCTCAAGAAATGCACTGCAGTGCACAGCCACCTGCGACAGGGACTGCCAGTGCAACAGATGACCTGCTGCCGGAAAATCCGCTGTGACAGACTCCCGCATCAGCTGACTCAATTCCGCAGCCGCCGTTGCCGAGAGCATCCCGCCGCAAGCCGGGTCGCCACGCAGCAGCAGAGCAGGGCAGCGTACGTTCGCGAACACTGCGCGATAGTCATAACCTTCCAGCCAGTCACGGCTGATAATGCACTCCATCACCATTGGATCGAGGTCTCTGACACACGATGCCGAAAACCGCAGTGACACCGGATCACGCAGATCAGAGATCCGATGAACGGCGCCATTGTCAAAGGTTCTGACGACCTCTGAACCAAAACCTGCTGTCAGTTCCTGCAGGCTGCAGTCACTCCGGCCAGCCCATTTTCGCATTGCCAAAAACGTCGGGTAATACGCCGTTTCGCCAAGCTGGCCCCAGTAGTCCGCAGACGGAGGATCCTCAAGGATCACCGCACTGACTAAGGCCGCACACTCCCCTGCCACGGCGGCGGCAACCAGTGAGCCCAGTGAGTGACCATAAACCACGGCTGGACCATCAAACGACTGCAGTGCCGCTGCGGCATCCGGCACATAATCCGCAACAAGATACGATTTGTCCGCCTCACCAGAGGAACCATGTCCGCGAAAATCAATCGCCCAGACATCGAACCGAGCCGGCAGGCTGGTCGCCAGCGCGGCAAAGGTGCGACCGGCCCGACCAACTCCGTGAAGCATCAGTAACGGTGTCCCCCCGCCGGGCCGTATCTGGTGCATGTGAATTGCCGTGCCGTCAGCTGAAGTCACAACCCTGCGCTGCATCGCTAGATCCCTGCCTGTCAAATTTGGTGAGCGGTCCCTTAGTTGATATAGCGTTCCTGAGGCCAGCCTGCGGAAAGTTCGCACAGACGATCGATCACCTCGCGTGACTCACTGCAGGCCACAATTCCTGGATACCGCAGCATGCCCGCACGCTCGTCCATCCACAGCGTCCGATAGTGCACCGGCTGACCATTATGAGCCCACACGGCATCGCCGCCGCGCACTCGCGCAATATGCATGGAAACAGGAAAGTCATAGATGTTCGGCGAATGGATCAGCGACCCGATGTACTCCCCTGTACTCATCAGCGGATAGATGCTGCCCTGCATTTCGTCGGAAGTTCGGCCGGCAAGATGCGATCCCGCCCACGGTAACAGGTCCACCTGCCGAGCCCGCTGCGTATCAAGGTCCTGAAACCCGATCAGGTACACACCCGGCCCCGGACTTTTCACGGGCTGAGTCAAGTCGGGCAGAGAATCAAGCACCGATCGAGCATGCTGATTCGGATCATCGGGGCCACAGGCAATCCGTTGATCCGTCACTTCCACCCACGTGCCGTGTTCGCCCATTTCAGGAGCAAACACCAGCGAATACAGCGGAGTCTCGTCGGTGTGCAGGTGGCAAATCACCGAGTATCCGTTCCCGGTTCGATCACGATACTGTTTCGTTCCATCAATCGGATCAATCGCAATCGCCAGCCGACTGTGCTCGGCAAAGCGCTGCATATCGCCAGTCTCCTCCTCACCCTCGATCCGACAGGATCGCAGGATCGGATCGGAATCGCGCAGGGCCGCAACCAGCAATTCCTGCACACTCAGATCAGCCAGAGTCAGCGCATCCGTGTTCGCATTCCCGGATGCCTTGCCGCCAACCGTAATGTCATAGGTCCGCAGCCGCTTCGCGACCGCTCCCGCCCATCGCATTACCGACGGCAGGCTTTGCTGAAGTGCCTGGATCACCTGTTGCGTGTCCGGATTCTCTGATGACATTGCTTCGCTTCCACTTTCAATCAGTCCAGAATTCCACTCTGACTCCCCGCGCGCTGACCATGATGTCAGAGCCGTCCTCGATCATACCATCACACGCAGCGTGAAACGTTGAGCGGCATTGTCGGGAAATGGCTTTGGAAAAAACGGGAGGTTGCTGCTCCTGACAGTCCTGTCACTGCCGGGTGGAAATCCTCGTTCCAATCAGGGCAGGTGCGATGCCGGAGTCGTCCGTTCGAATCGATGACCGCAGCCTGTCCCGAGCCGCTTCGGGACGATCCGAAAATATCGTCATCAACGGCTGCCCGGGGGCAATGGCATCTCCCAGTCGGACATGCATCCGAATTCCCGAGGAGTGATCCAGCTGATCCCCGGTCTGCCGTCTGCCCGCTCCCAGTTCGATCAGCCCAAACGCGATCGCTTCGGTATCAATCGCACTGATCACTCCAGCACATTCAGCCCTGATCTCGGTGGCCGCCGCAAGTTTCAATTCAAATTCCCGCGATCCTCCCTGCGCTTCCACCATGTCCAGAAACTTCTCCCAGGCACGGCCGGATGCCAGACTGTCCGACACCAGGCTTTCCGCGGCTTCGTGTCCGTCCGCAAGACCGGCAAGCAGAATCGTCTCGATCGCAAGTTCGATTGTCAGCAGCCGCAGGTCTTCGGGACCGCGTCCCTGCAGAATCTCAATCGCCTCCAGGACCTCACAGGCATTTCCACAATACTGTCCCAGCGGCTGATTCATGTCGGTCAGAAATGCCGTTGTACTGACACCGGATCTCCGTCCTGTCTCGACCAGGGACCTGGCAAGATACTGAGCGTCTTCCGGAGTCTTCATGAAGGCTCCGTTACCCCACTTCACATCCAGCATCAGTGCCTGCGGGGATTCTGCCAGCTTTTTGCTCATGATGCTGGCGGTGATCAATGGCACAGAAGGCACCGTTCCGGTGACATCGCGGATTGTATACAGGCGGCGATCTGCAGGCGCGATTTCACTGGACGCGGACGCGATCACACAGCCAATCCGGTCCACCTGCTCCTGCATCTCAGATGCACTTAACTGCGTACGAAATCCCGGGATTGCTTCCAGCTTATCCAGAGTGCCGCCAGTCGGTCCCAGCCCGCGTCCGGAAATCATGGGAACTCGACAACCACAGTCCGCCAGCAATGGAGCCAGAATCAATGATGTCTTGTCACCGGTGCCACCGGTCGAATGCTTGTCCACAACAGGCCTGCCGTCATCGGCCCACTGCAACCGCGCTCCCGAATTCAACATCTGCTCCGTCAGCAGAGACACCTCCTGATCGGTCATCCCGCGACAAACCACAGCCATCGCCATTGCCGCGACCTGACTGTCCGACCATTCACCGGTGCAGATTCCGTCGACGAATGCGGCAATCTGTTCCCCGGTCAGTTCTTCGCCATCTCGCTTTCGACTGATCACTGCTGCAGGCAACATTTCCCGACCTCTCTGTTCAGGCTGCCGTTCATCAACTGCATTGACACCGGACTGCACGATCAACAATGCTTCCACAACCGCTTCACTCGACAAGTCTCAGGTCGGCTGGAACAACACACTGCACTGCCGCTGCCGCGGTCAATCCTCACTTCCGTGGATGTCTTCACATGGACCGCGAAATTCGGATCTCCCTGTCAGCACCCGTCGATGCCTGCTCCACGTCCGATCTGCTGAATCAACTGCGGTTGCACTTTACGCCTGACGGCGCACTTTGGCCGGCACTGGATTTACTGCCTCAACAACCCAGCCGGACAGCCCTGCTGGAATCAGTCGAACTTGTTTCCGTACGTCAATTCGCAGATCGAATCGAACTCAACTATCAGGTTTCGCTGTCGGACTTTTCAGCCTGCGCCGGAGTCAATCACCAGTTCCGTTACGAGCGGACACTACGCGGAACATGGGCAGGGAGTGAATGCCTGTTCTTCGTCTGGCAGGCACCGCCGCAGCGAGACATGACCGACGAAATCTAGACACGCCCAACACCCGTCCGCGCAAAAAACAACCCTGCCACCAGACAGGCAGCAGGGTTGTTGATCGTCAGGATGACGGATACTCAGAGCGAGTAGTCGCCACGATATTCCCGGTGGACGAACTTGTTCAGCTCGGGAACGTTGGTGCTGACCAGGTTCTTCGCGTCCCATTCAATACGAGTGCCTTCTCCGGCACGGACTGCCAGGTTGCCAACCAGAATGGTTTCTGTCAGGCGTCCGGCATAGCCGAAGTTGGACATCGTGCCCGGCTCGTAATCGCCGCGGCAGCTTTCCACAAACTCCCATTTCTGACGTTCGTCCCCGCCACCCTTGAACGGGATTCGCGGCAGACTCTGCTCCGGCTTCTTATAGTCGGAGTACTTGTCGTTGGGCAGCAGTGTGTAGGCCGCGCCGTAGTCATTCTGTGACAACAGCATGCCCTTGGTGCCAACGAGCAATGCAGCACTTGTGCGGCCGCCACCCTGCTTCTGCTTCTCAACCCGCTGACGGAAACCGTCAGGCAGTTTGGCAATCAGATCGTCGTTGGGCAGGTTGCCGCCGTCGTACCAGTAGAAGTTGCACGCAGCCAGACCGTCGCGTTCGGGGAATTCGAACATCAGCGTGGTCGCGCCCGGGAAGGTTTCACCTTCCACGATTCCAGGATTCTTCACTGCAGTCACCGCAACCGGATCCCACAGATTCAAAGCCATCACAGGCATATTGCAGGTGTGACAAGCCATGTCACCCAGAGCACCTGTTCCGAAGTCCACCCAGCCGCGCCAGTTGAAGGAGTGGTAAACCCCTTCCTTGTACGGACGCATTGGGGCTGGGCCGATCCAGGATTCCCAGTCAAGGACGTCAGGAACCGCATCTTCGCCGGCAGGACGACCAATCCCCTGGGGCCACACTGGACGGTTTGTCCAGACATGCAGTTCGGTCACATCACCGATTGCTCCGGAACGGATCACTTCAACCGCTTCGCGAAGACCATTCTCGGATGTTCCCTGGTTCCCCATCTGTGTCACCACACCGGTTTCCGCAGCAAGTTCACGCAGGTGGCGAGCTTCACGGATGGACCAGGTCAGTGGCTTCTGCACATAAACATGCTTCTTCATCTTCATCGCCATGCTGGCCGCCACCGCATGGGTGTGGTCCGGCGTGCTGACGGTGACGATGTCGACCTTGTCGCCCAGCTTGTCCAGCATTTCGCGGAAATCGGTGAATTGATCCGCCTTGCGGAATTCTTTCGACTTCTTCTCGAGCGTTCGACGGTCAACGTCGCAGATCCCAACGATTTCGACGTCCTGGTCCGCAATGTGGCTGCTGTCGCTGCTGCCCTTGCCGCCCACACCAATACAGGCGCCTGTCAACGCTTCCAGTGATGAACGCCGCGGACGACCAAATGTCTGAGGAGCAACCCAAAAAGCCGTCCCGAGTGCAGCGGATGTGCCCACGAACTGACGGCGTGAAGTCTTCTGTGCCATGGAGAAACCTCGATAAGTCGAATAAAAAACTGGCTCAGATTCCACAGGCATTCAATGCCCGCAGATCTGATTCCGGATGGGAAAGTCTGAGTTCCGTGCCAGACCATTACTGGAAACAATAACAATCAGAACCCAAACGGCAAATGTTGCCGCAAAAACAGCGTGAATCCGGAGGGTGCGGCTCTGGTCAATTGTTCACAGAATTCCCCGGCAACCCGTACCCGGCTGCCGCTTTGAATCGACCGGATTTGCCGAAAAGTTCACGAATTTTCCTGCGGCAACCGGATCATCCGGCCCTCAATCAACAGGTCGGTCCCACAAGCGCGATGTTTGGCCTGATGCAGCACACTGCCGCCCGGAATCTGCTGCAAACCGTGTCCCCCAACCGCAGATGCTCGGCTGCTTCCACCGACAATCTTGGGGGCAACAAAAACATGGACCTCGTCGACCAGCCGCGCGTCGAATGCCGTGCCCAACAAACCCGGCCCGGCTTCCAGCAGGACATGTGTCAGCTCGCGGCGTGCCAGTTCCTGCAGGACTTCGGTGAGACAAACCTGCGTGTCCCCCGATGTGTCCAGAACTTCCAATCCCAACTGCCGCAAGTGACTGCGGCGGTCCTCTTCGCAACGTGCACTGACACAGACCAGGACAGGCCCCTGATCCCGGCTGGTCACCAGCTGCGACTGTTCGTGCAGCGACTGGCCGGTGGAATCCAGCACAACGCGGAGCGGTGTTCGTGGTCCAGGCGGGCGAGCGGTCAGCAGCGGATCATCGCCCCGGACAGTTCCAGCTCCCGTGATGATCGCGTCCATTCGCCCCCGCAACTCATGCACGATCGCCCGTGAGTCTGCTCCGGAAATCCACTGGGAATGACCGCTGTCGGCAGCGATCCGCCCGTCCAGTGTCATCGCCCACTTTGCATGCACCCACGGCAACTGCTCGGTCACCCGCTTCCGAAAGGGCGCAATCAACTCCCCAGCTTCCGCTTCGCAGCATCCACACTCCACAGCGATACCGGCATCCCGCAACTTCTGCAGTCCCTTGCCTGCGACCCAGGGGGCCGGATCCTGGCAGCCAGCCACCACTCGGCGAATCCCGGCCCGAATCACCGCATCAGCGCAGGGTGGTGTGCGTCCGGTGTGACTGCAGGGCTCCAGCGTGACGAACAAATCATTTCCGCGGGCGGCTTCCCCGGCCTGTTGCAAAGCCGCTGCCTCAGCGTGAGCCTCGCCACATCGTTGATGATATCCCGCGGCAACGAAATGCCGCTGCGGAGTGACGATGACAGCACCCACCAGCGGATTTGGCTCTGCAGTCCCAAAGCCCTTGGCGGCCAGCTCGATCGCGTACCGCATGATGCTTTCGTCAGAATCAAACTGATGCTCAGCCTGCATTCTCGCTCGCATCCTCAACCCCAAGGAGTTCCCGCAGGCGGCGAATGGCACGCAGATATCGCATTCCTGCAGCCGGTGGCGAGAGCCCCAGCGCGGTGGCAACTTCGCTGTTGCCGAGGTGCTCAAAGTGTCGCATTGTGATGATCTCTCGATCCGCGTCATCCATCTGATCGAGTGCCACCAGGAAGCGGTCCTGCATTTCCTTTCGCAATGCCGCTGCCGCAGGAGTCAGTTCGGCGTCCTTCAGCAGATTGGCAAAATCGGCGGCGGACTGATCGTCATCTCCACCCATTCCGAAATGCTGCTCCCGATCCACTGACCTGCGTCTGGCCCCACGATGACGACGATGCATGTCGATCATGCGATCGCGGGCAAGCTGCCGCAGCCAAAGATGAAACGGCATCACCGGGTTCCGCACGTAATCAGACAGTCGCTGAGATGCTTCCAGCAATACGTCCTGAACCACATCACTGGCGTCCACACGGCGGGCAACCGCCTGGTCCAGACGCATTCGTACCAGACGATGCACCGCATCACGATGACGATTCATGAGCCGATTGACTGCAGAATCATCTCCTTCCGCAGCTTCATTCAGCAGGTCCAGAGTTTTGTCAGATTCGGGCCACATGAATTCACCTGCGATCTTTGCTCTGTGTCAGAGCAAAAACAAAATTCTGTGTTGCTCCCCCCTGAACGACAGGGAGGAGGAACAGACAAACCTTCTACTTAGCAGCATCCGCTTCCGCATTGGAGAACGCATAAATTGTTTTTGTGCTGTACTCCTCTCCAGGATTCAGAATCGTGGTCGGGAAGCTGGCATGATTGACTGAGTCGGGGAAATGCTGCGTCTCAAGACACAGTGCACTGCGATGAGCATAGGTCTTGCCGCCTTTTCCCTTCTGACCCTCCAGGAAATTCCCGGAATAGAACTGAATGCCCGGCTCTGTTGTCATCACACGCATGCGACGGCCGGATTCCGGTTCCACCAGCACTGCAGCCAGTGTCATTGCGGCGTCTGCCTCACGATCGTTCAGCACAAAGTTGTGGTCGTAGCCGATTGCGGCGGTTTCGCCCACAGACTTGATCCGGGCACCAATTCGCTTGAAGCCCCGAAAATCCAGATCAGTGCCTTCCACCTTTGCAATCTCACCAGTCGGGATCAGCGTATCGTCCGTCGGTGTGTAATTGTCGGCGTTCAAACGCAGGCGGTGATTCAGGACCGTCTCACTGCCTTCCCCACCCAGATTGAAGTAGGCGTGGTTGGTCAGGTTGATCGGGGTGCGCGCGTCTGTTGTGGCCTTGTAAGAAATGGACAGTGAGTTGCGGTCGGCTGGGATGAAAAACCCGACTGTGATCTCCAGCTTCCCCGGGTATCCCTCTTCCCCATCCGGACTGGTGTAGGTCAGCCGGACACTCTGCCCCTTGTCGCTGCTGAATGACTTTGCCTGCCAGACCACCTTATCCAGTGATCGCTCAACGCCGCCGTGCAAATGATTCGGCTCGTTGTTGATCGCCAGAGTGTAGTCCTTGCCGTCCAGGCTGAACTTGCCCTTCGCGATGCGATTGCAAACACGACCTGTCGTGCAGCCGAAATACTGATTTCCTTCCGACTCGTAGCCGGAAACATCGTCAAACCCCAACAGAACGTCGACCAGCTTGCCGTCTCTGTCCGGAACGTGGAGATTCACCAGCGTTGCCCCGCGAGTCATGATGCGAGCGGAGAACCCGGAGTCGTTGCCAATCGTGTAAATCTCAACCGCTTCCCCGTCCTTCGTCTTCCCGAACGACTCCACTTTGGGATCTGCTGCGGACGCCCCTGAGGCCATCAGAATTGCTCCTGCACACACAATAGAAAAAAACCGCATATTGACACTGCCTTGAAAACAAAGACGGAATACGAGGATCTTCGGTCTCCGGAACGGTGCAGGCCCCCACAACTGCGCGTTGGCCGCGGCTTTGCGAAATCCTGCAAAAATCCTCACCGAGAAAGACCCTGCGTCAGGACCCACGTCCTGTTCGTTTCCGAATTATCGGGCGGATTCCGCCTGCGGGCAAGTCACTCCACCGTCCCGCAACCCTGTGTGTGAAATTGTCCGGGATCCCTCGTCGTTTCATTTTAGTCGTTGGCAGTGGATTTCATGTCTTATTGCCTGCACAATTGTATTCAGAGCCAATTCAGGCGATCTGCCGGCGGCTCTGACGATTCCCACCCACCAATCAGCTCGTCCCGCCCGGCTGCGATTTGCAACGGTTCGGTGCCACAGGTTCGACGAATGCCACTCTCTGCCACGAATTCCCGGTGGATCTTCCTGCTGCTGCTGACTTTCTGCATCAGCAATGCGGCAGCCGTCGCTGCAGAGCCCATTCGGTTCAATCGTGACATTCGCCCGATCCTTGCCGAGAACTGCCTGCATTGCCACGGTCCTGATGCTGCGCGGCGGGAAGGCAATCTGCGGCTCGACCAGCCACCCGGAAATGAATCCACGGTCATCGTTCCCGGGAACCCTGCTGCAAGTTCTCTCGTGGAACGAGTCCGATCGACGGATCCGGATCTCCGGATGCCACCGCTCGATTCCGGGCACGATCTGTCTGCAGAACAAATTGACCTGTTGCAACGCTGGATTCAACAGGGTGCCGAGTGGCAGGGGCACTGGGCGTTTGAACCGATTCAGCAAACAATGGCCCAGGAAACAGACTCCCGGCCCGGCCAGGTCATCGACGCCCTCACGGCCGCAGCACTGCAGCAACGCGGCCTGAAAATCTCGCCCCCCATCAGCAAACTTCAGTGGATCCGACGCGTCACGCTGAACCTGACAGGACTGCCACCGGAATGGGCTGATGTGCAATCCTACCTGCAGGACGAATCACCTGATGCTGACCTGCAGGTCATCAATCGACTGCTGGATTCGTCAGCTTACGGAGAACGCTGGGGCCGACACTGGCTGGATATTGCTCGCTACGCCGACACTCACGGGGGCGCCGCAATCGGGTTCCAGCGATTTCCATTCTCGTGGACATTTCGAGACTACGTCATTCGTTCGCTGAACGAAGATGTCCCGTGGGACCGCTTCATCACGGAGCAGCTGGCGGCGGATCAACTGGACCTGCCCGAAAATGATCCGGCACTTGCCGGTCTTGGATTCCTGACGGTCGGCATGCAGTTCCGCAACCCGCACGACACCATTGATGACCAGATCGATGTCATCTCTCGCGGACTGCTGGGCCTGACGGTTTCCTGCGCCCGCTGTCACGATCACAAATACGACCCCATCCCCACGGCCGACTACTACTCCCTGTACACAACTCTCGCAGCCAGCAGCTCACCGGATCTGCTGCCCGTGGTTGGCACGCCGGAACCGACCGACGCCCTGCGGCAATATCAGGAACAACTTCATCGCCTGACGATTCGCTGGCAGGATATGGCACGCGACCAGTCCGAAGTCATGCGTTCACGGCTGCGAATGCAAACCGGACGCTATCTGCGGGAACTGGCTCGCCGTGTTCCCGAACAGGATCTGTCCGCGGCCTTCCTGTCGTATCGAACAGACGATCTCAGACCGCTGGTTCTGAACCGCTGGCGTGACTACCTTTTTGAAATGCCGGCGGATGATCCGGTCTTCGGTGCCTGGGTCCAGCTGCTGGATGTCCCCGAAGACAACTTCTCAGACAGTTGCCAAAAACTGCTGCAACAAATGCTGCAGGAAAACGGAGATCTTACCAAGCTGCCTGCGGAGCATCTGCTGTCCAGTCAAACACCCAAATGGAACCCACGGGTTCTTGAGGCCATCGAAAAGGCAGCTCCCAAAACAATGCTGGATGTTGCGGACGCCTATGGAAAGCTGTTCGCAGAAGTCCATCAGCAGTGGCTGCAGACCCTGCTCCAGGCATCCGATGAGGCCGTTTCTGCGGAGACTGTCATTCCCGATCAGGACGGCAGACATCTGCAGGCGAACAGCGGCGTCCTGCAGCAGCTCAGACGGCATCTGTACCAACCGGATACGCCCACTGCCATGCCACTCGTTGACGCCGTGAAACTGCTGAACCGCACCGTTCGCGACAATCTCAGCGGCAGGAAAGGGGCCATCCACAACCTGCACCTGAACTCCCCGGGTTCACCACCTCGTGCCATGGTTCTGAACGAATCAGACCAGCCGCAGCCCGGGTTTATTTTTCGGCGCGGCAGCCCCATCGATCGCGGCGAAACTGTGCCGGCGGCATTTCTCAGCATACTGACGGGCCCGGAACGCCGTGTCTTCGAAGATGGCAAAAGACGACTCGGACTGGCTCAGTCACTGACCGCCGCCAATAACCCGCTGACCCGACGAGTGATCGTGAACTGGGTCTGGAAGAATCACTTTGGCAGTGGTCTGGTGCGGACCCCTGACGACTTTGGCACACGCGGCAGTCCACCGGCGAATCCGGATCTGCTGGACTACCTCGCAGAGGTCTTCGCTCAGGATGGCTGGTCACTGAAGAATCTGCATCGCCGTATCCTGCTTTCGGACACCTGGCGGCAGTCTGCCCGCGAAGACCTCGAATCGCGCACCGCAGACAGCATGAACGAACTGTTCTGGAGAATGCCGCGCGGTCGGCTTGATCTGGAAGCCATGCGTGATTCCATGCTGGCTGTCTCGGGAGAACTCGATCGTACCATGGGCGGGCGGCCTTTCGAATTCCTCGCCACACCGGTTGTCCCCCGCCGCAGCATCTATGCATTCATCAACCGCGACATTATCTCACCGCTGTCCAGCACGTTTGATGCGGCAAACCCCAACGCCTGTACCGCAAAACGGCCGGAAACCACCGTTCCCCAACAGACTCTGTTCGCGCTGAATTCTGACTTCATTCAGGACCGAGCCACCGCTTTTGCCGCGCTGGCCAAAACTAACGCCCCGGACAGTTTGGAGCAACGCGTTCTCTGGATGTATCGCCGCGCACTGACAAGAGATCCCGGGGCTGATGAACTTCACAATGTGCTGCAGTTTGTCCACTCAACAGACACCAACGCGGCGTCCGAGGGCGATCCGTGGCAACAGCTGGCCCATGTCCTGCTGGCCTCCAACGAATTTGTGTTTCCGGACTGAATCTGAATTCCAGCCCAACCTGTCCCACAGAAATCCCTGGACGACCCTGCCATGTTTTCACAGCCCTCTGCAGATCTTCCTCACGGAGCCACTCACCGACCCACTCGGCGCACGGTGCTGAAGCACGCTGGCATGGGGATGGGCACACTTGCGCTGGGGAACCTGCTGCAGTCATCCGCTGCAGGCCAGCCAACACACTTCCCGGGGAAAGCCACCAGCGTCATTCATGTCTTCCTCAATGGTGGCATGTCTCAGGTCGACACATTCGATCCCAAGCCGGAGCTGACACGGCAGGGTGGAAAGATGCTGCCCTTTGATAATCTGCAAACCGAACGAAAAACCGGTGTCGCGCTGCCGTCGCCGTTCACGTTCAAAAAACACGGCTACAGCGGCATTCCCATCAGCGATCTGTTTCCGCATCTCTCCGCCTGTGCGGATGACCTGGCTGTGGTTCGGTCCATGCATGCGGAACTGCCAAACCACGAAATGTCGCTGATGCTGATGAATACCGGGGATCAGCGACTGGTGCGGCCCAGCATCGGGTCATGGCTGACGTGGGGAATGGGATCAGAGAATCAGAATCTCCCCGGTTTCGTGGCGTTATGTCCGGGCGGGCTTCCCGTGGGAGGCGCGGGCAACTGGAGATCAGCGTTTCTTCCCGGCGTCTATCAGGGAACACTGATTGACACATCGCAGCAGGACCCGGAAAAACTCATCGCGAACATTCGCAACCAGCGACTCTCTGCAGAGCGGCAGCAGCAGTTGTTTTCCCTGCTGCAGACGATGAATCAACAGCATTTGCAGTCACGCCCCGGCGAACAGGCTCTGGAGGCTCGCATCCAGTCGTTTGAGCTGGCCTGGCGAATGCAGATGGAAGCGACAGACGCCTTCGATGTGGAGCAGGAGCCTCAACACATCCACGAAATGTATGGCAAAGGTCCGCAGAATCGGCAGTTGCTGCTGGCGCGCCGACTGGTGGAACGCGGCGTTCGCTTCGTGCAGACATGGCATGGCAACCTGCAGCCGTGGGACAGCCACTCCAACATTCGCACGGAACATCGCAAAGTCGCGGAGCAGTGCGATCAGGGCCTGGCCGCCCTGCTGACCGACCTGAAGCAACGCGGTCTGCTGGACTCAACCCTGGTGATCTGCAGCGGAGAATTCGGCCGTACTCCGTCGGTGGAAATGGGACAGGACGGATCCGGTGCCGCTCAGGGCCGCGACCACAACCACTGGGGATTCTCGCTGTGGATGGCTGGCGGCGGGATCCGGGGTGGTACCATCTATGGAGCCACCGACGACTTCGGGTTTCGCGCGGTGGAAAACCCGGTGTCCATTCACGATCTGCACGCCACAATGCTGCACCTGCTGGGTTTTGATCACGAACGACTGACCTATCGTTATGCCGGTCGCGACTTCCGCCTGACCGACGTCCATGGAAACGTCGTTCACGACCTGCTCAGCTGAAGCGCCTTCTGGCGTCTCGCAGATCGCTGACAATGAGCGTCACACCGACAATGAGCGTCACAGGCCGTACAGTGGCGAAAAACGCTCCTGCAAATGACGCACCAGCGGCTTGTCTGACAACGGCTCTCCACTGGCTCTTTGAATCAGCTCTGCCGCACTGTAGACCTGCCCGTGCTGATGAATGTGAGTTCTCAGCCATGTCAGCAAAGGCTGAAACTCCCCTTCGCGAATCTGCCGGTCCAGATCACCAAGCTGTTGTGAGGCGGCCGCAAACAACTGCGACGCATACATATTCCCCAGCGCGTAGGTCGGGAAGTAACCGAACAACCCCGCACTCCAGTGAATGTCCTGCAGGCAGCCATCTGCCGCCGTCTGCGGTCGAATGCCAAAGTCGTGCTCAAATCGATCGTCCCAGGCGACTGGCAGATCCGCAACCGAGAGGCTGCCATCGATCAGCGCACGTTCCAGATCGAATCGCAGCATGATGTGCAGATTGTAGGTGACTTCGTCGGCCTCAACCCGAATGAATGACGGCGAAACACTGTTCACGGCAAAATGAAAATCTGTCAGCGAGACATCGCCGAGCGACTCCGGGAAGATCTGTTTCGCGCGAGGCAGGAAGCCCTCCCAGAACGCCCGACTGCGACCAACCAGATTCTCCCACAACCGCGACTGAGATTCGTGAATTCCCAAAGACACAGCGGTTCCGGCCGGAGTTCCAAACGCGGCGGCCGGAAGTCCCTGCTCGTAAAGACCATGCCCCGCTTCATGCAAAGTTCCAAAAAACGAACCTGAAAAGAACGTCCCATCGTACCGCGTTGTCAGACGACAGTCGCCAGGCCCCATGCCGCTGCAAAAAGGATGAGCGGTTGTGTCCAGCCGACCGGCTGCGAAATCAAATCCAATCAGTTCTGCCGCGGCGCGTGCCAGCTGTTCCTGCTTCGACACGTCGAAATCGCGATGCAGAATCTCCACCGGTGCACGGCAGGAAGAGTCCCCAACCGCCGCCAGCAGCGGAACAATCTGCTGCCGTAACCCACTGAACACCTCGGCGATTTCCGAACTCGTCGCACCCGGTTCGTATTCCTCCAGCAGCGCGTCGTACGCCTCACCGCCAGCCGGAATCCCCACAGCCGACGCCTCTTCACGCTTCAGGGAAATGATCTGCTCCAGCCACGGCTGAAAAACACCGAAGTCGCCGCTGCTGCGGGCCTCAACCCAGTTCTGTTGCGCCAGCGCGGTAACTCGCGCCAGTTCGCTGACCAGCCGCCCCGGAAGACAGACGGCACGCTTCCATGTGCGGATCATTTCCCGCACATTGGCCTGACGAACCACCGCATCAGCACCCTCAAAGCGACAGTCTCGCAGCGCGTCAAGGAGTTCCCCAAGTCGCGGTGCCGTGGACATCTCATGCACCATTCCCGCCAGCAGACTCAGCTGCTCTGCACGATGCTCCGCCCCCTTCGTTGGCATGTACGTCTCACGGTCCCAGCCCAGTACAGAGCCACAGGAACCCAGCAAAGCGGCCTTACCCGACAACTGCAGCAACTCTTCGTACATCTCATCGTTCGAACTCATTGTCCTGCTCCACCCTCGAATACCCCATCCCCTGATCGGCACTCACCGTCAGCCTGCTCTGCCGCAGAGTCGATCTGATCCGGAGCTGAACTTTGCGCTGCACCTGCTGCCGATGGAACCATCGGCTGAATCTGATCATCGTCAACAGGACGCCGTGACCAGACTGCTGCCAGCACACTTCCGATCAGACAACTGGTCAGACCACTGAATGCCCCCGGCAGGGCCACCAGACTGGCTGCGGCAAAAGCACCGCTGGTAGCAAGAGATATTGCCAGACCGCCATTCTGCATGCCAACTTCAATCGCCGTCGTACGCGCCATCTGCTCTCGCCGCGTCAGCAGCCGTCCCAGCAGGTAACCCAATACGGCTCCCGTCACGTGAACACAGCCAACGGCTGCGATCAGCAGTCCGCCTGTCTGCCGAATCGTGTCGTTCATCGACGCCACAATCCCGGCAACAATGATGACCACGGTCAGCATGGCAACTGTCGGAGCAACCGGAATCAGCACGCGAGCAATCGCCGGAAATAATTGACGAATTCCCAAACCGGCAATCACCGGGATCAGGACCACCACAGCAACTTTCATGATCAATGTCACCGGGTCCACATCGACTCGACTTCCGGCCAGCCACGTTGTCAGCAGCGGTGTCACAATCACGGCCGAAATCGTGGACACCGTGGTCATGGAAACACTGAGCGCCACATCGGCTCGCGCAATATAACTGACAACATTGGATGCCGTTCCCCCTGGACAACAGGAGACCAGGATCAGCCCAACCGCCAGCGGAGTCTCCAGATCGAACCATTGAGCCACCACGAAGCCCACTGCCGGCATGATCGTAAACTGCAGCAGTACGCCCGACATGACAGCCCCGGGTCGGCGCGCAATTCTGGCGAAATCATCCACGGTCAATGAAAGCCCCATGGCCAGCATCACGACACCCAGCATCGGGTCGATGGCTGTCTTCAGATCCAGCCACAAAAACGACGGCGGGTAGAACAAGGCGATCAGTGACGCACCAAACAGCCAGAGCGGAAATGCATCCACAAGAAACTTCAGCATCAATCTTCTTTCCAACTGTTGAATGACCGAATCGCCGGGGCAGGGCGATCTGACCGTACGCCCGCCTGCCAGCTGTTCACAGGCTGCATCCCGCCGAACCTCTGGCGGTTCGATTCCATGCCCGTCATCTTACCACAGCGGAAGTCGATTCGGCTGCGACCAGCGAATTCTCGCCAGCAGAACATTGCCGCGATATCCGGCACGGGGAAGCCACTCGCCCACCGTCACCCATGATTCCTCCGGACTCACGTGCGTGACATGAAAATTTCCCATCAAAGCCACCTGGTCCGCATCGCTGACACCGTCGCCCACAAGTGGCAGAACAACCCGTTCCGTCGACTTCAGCAGACACTGCCGCTCCGGGTCAACCTGAGCGATCCACAGTGGTGACCGCCAGCGAATGACCTTCTCGTTGCTCGCGTCCCGGCGGGTGTAGACCAGAAACAGGCCGTCACTGTGAACCATCCAGTGCTGCTGCGTGGTGCTCATTTCCAGCGGTGTTCCGTCATCCCAGGACCACGCTCGCTTTTCAGTCCAGGTGAGACCGTCGCTGCTGGTACTGACATACCCGCGCTGATCCTCCGCACGAATTGTCATCCAGAATCGCTGATCAAATTGGGCAACACTGGGTTCCAGCAATCCCCGACCATGGCGATTTTCCAGCGGCTCACCAACCTGCTGAATCTGCAACTGCTGACCATCGAAATCGGCTCGTACGCCGGCAACCATTCGATTGGTTTCCTGCGGTCCGAATGTCAGGGACATCTGAATTTCCCCGCTCGGCAGGACGACTCGCTGGCCACAGTTATTCGTGTAGATGTGTGCCCCCCGCGGATCATCCCACGCCAGAATTTTCCGCCCCGACCAGCGACCGTCGGCGGATCGCGTGACATAGACCGGATAACGGGCCAGCTGCTCCCGCCGGGCAAAATACTGTCCGCGATAGAATACGACATGCCCGAGGGCCAGCACGCTTTTGGTCTGAGGATGATACTGCGGAGTCACATCACAAACCGCTGCCAGCAGACCATCATCGCGCCCCGGAATCGGCTCGCGGCCCAGTGCGGCGATCGGCTGCGGTTCCGTCCATGTCCGCCCAAGGTCGCGACTCTCCGTGAAGTGCACCGGGCCAAAATAGTCTGAACCCCCGATTTCCTGCATTGTCATCAGCACCATTGGCTGACCGTCCTGATCAGGCACACTGCAGGCCCGCGGGTGAAACCACGTCTTCGCCGTACCGTCACGATTCTTCCATAACGTATCGGTCGAGATCGCCGCGATCAGATCCGCGTGAGGCTGTTCGGGCACCGAAGATCTCTGTGCCCGCACGACTGACAAACTGCAGATCAACGCCAGCAGGATTCGCAACAGGGTTCGCAACATGATTCTCTCATTCCCGACCGGACCGTGTTAACAGCGATGCTGCAGTCTCACCTGAAACCCGTCCCACCGCCGCTACCAGCCTGATGACACCGCAGAGTACTGATCAGAGCTGTGACTGACTACCGAGCCGAATCACGCACATCAGGGAGACTGCCACGACTGCGACCGCTGGTGAAACCCAAATTCAGTCAGTACGCTTTTCAAAAGCGGGAGCCTGCTCCCGAATGCACCGCGGTCGCAAATCACGCTGCCGGCTGCACAGCATCCACATTCCGACAACACGCCGAGAGCCTCTGATGAACAGACTGTCCGGACTGCCCCACGCCGCACGTTTCCGAATCCTGCAGACTGCAGTGTTGATCGCTGCCACGCTGCAGCTCGCCGCTCAGGATTCTCAGACACGCACTGCTGCTGACTCCGCAACGCAGGAAGCGTGGCTGAAGAATATGGCGTGGCATCACTTCTTTACGCCTGCGGAAATGCAGCAGGTGACTGGTCTGTCCGCAGGGGAACTTCAGTCACAGCTGCAACAACTGGGGCCACGGCCGGACACCGGCAGGATCCGTCCGCAGGATCGCGTCCATGTGCTGCCTTATCCGGGTGGCCGGCATCCCCGCATCGGCTTTCTGGACGGGGCCGTGGATCCTCAGCGAGAAACCAAGCTCAGCGTCTTCGCTCCCTGGGATGATCGCAGTTACGCTGTCCTGGATGTCCCGGAAGCCGTCTGGTCCAACCTTGGGCTGACTTACCTGGCCCATACCCACGTCGACACTCTCTGGACCAAACAGAACCTGCAGTTGCCGCAGCAGGAGTGGCAGATCAATCCGGACGGCAGTCTGCAAATGGAACGCAAACTGCCCAATGGAATCGTCTTCGGGACGAAAGTGATTCCACGGAACGATCATCTGCGGATGAAAATGTGGCTGACAAATGGCACCGATAAAACTCTCACAGATCTCCGCGTTCAGAACTGCGTGATGCTGAAAGGAATGCAGGGATTCGATCAGCAGACCAATGAAAACAAGCAATTCACGGATGGCTATGCCGTGGCGGGTTCCCCGGACAAACAGCACTGGATCATCACAGCGTGGACGCCGCTGCATCGCGGCTGGGGCAATGCTCCCTGCCCCTGCCTGCACTCGGACCCGGTCTTTCCGGATTGTCCGCCGGGGGAGACCCGCTTCCTGCGCGGCTGGTTCTCCTTCTTCGCCGGTGAAGATCTGCAATCGGAACTGGATCGCATCGAGGCCACGGGATGGAGACAGCATCCGCTGCATCATGTCACAGGAAATGTCACCGGACAGGTCCTCGACAGCGTCTCCGGAAAGCCGCTTCCCTGCCGACTCTATGTTCACAACAAAGACTCCGACACCTGGCACTTTGCCCGTTCAACAGCCGTCGCCGGCTCGGCCGTGGAATACCGCAAACGCGTTGGGAAGACGCAGAGTATTGAACACCACGTCACACTTTCGGCAGATCCGTTTCAGCTGGATCTTCCCCCGGGCCGCTACACCATTCGCGCGGAATACGGCAAGGAATATGTGCCGCAGGAAACAGAAATCGAAGTGAGCGAACAAGGTCCGAGGCAGAAGATCACGCTGCAGTTGCAGCGAATGATCAGCATGAACAGCAGGGGCTGGTACAGCGGTGACACGCACATTCATCGCCAGTTGGAAGACCTGCCCAATCTGATTCTGGCGGAGGACGTGAATGTCGCACTGCCGCTGACACACTGGGTCCGTGACAGTTCTGAAGTCCCCGCCGCCAGTGGGCCGGAACAAGCCCCGGAATTGATCGCTGTGGATGACTCGCATGTGATCTGGCCGGTGAATACCGAGTACGAAATCTTCAGCATCAATCGCCGTCGACAGACTCAGGGCGCAGTCTTTGTCCTCAACCATCGTCAGCCACTGACCCAGCCGGCTCCGCCCGTCAGTCCGGTCACGGCCGCCGCGCGACAGCAGGGTGCCCTGCTTGACCTCGACAAGCATTCGTGGGCGTGGTCCATGATGATCATACCGCTGATGCAGGTCGACCTGTTTGAACTCAGCAACAACCACAACTGGAGGACGGAGTTTGGCTTTCCCCAGTGGACCCTGGAAAACGCTCCTGACTGGCCGGAGATTGAGCGATCCGAACGCGGTTTTACAGAGCTGGGCTGGACGGAATTTGGAATGCAAACCTACTACGCGGTGCTGAATTGCGGATATCGCATGCGAGTCACTGCTGGAACCGGCGCTGGGGTCCATCCGGTCCCACTGGGTCACGGGCGCGTGTACGTCCATACCGGGCAGCAGTTTTCCTACGAAGGCTGGATCGCGGGGCTGAATCGCGGCAACAGCTTTGCCACGACCGGCCCGCTGGCTGACCTGCGTTTCAATCAGGAACTTCCGGGCACGACCTGGACCACAGAACAATCGCAGAACACGGTTCAGGTGCAGGGAATGATCTGGTCTCGACACCGCCTGAAATCAATTGAGGTGATTCACAATGGACGCATCGTCCAGCAGCAGCAGCCCGCGATGACGCCCGCAAACGGCGGCTATCAGTGCTCTGTGGATCTCGGGCTGACATTCAGCGGCTCCGGCTGGGTCGCCGTACGGGGCTTCGAAGACCTTCCGGATCAGCGAGTCAGCTTCTTCCATACCAACCCCGTCTTTGTGGATGTCAACGAGATGCCCGTCCAGCCACGACGCCGCGATGCCGAGTTCTTTGTGCAGCGGATGGATGAAGAACTGCGTCGTAACGAAGCAGTGCTCTCTGATGAGGCGTTGGCGGAATATTCCGCGGCGCGAAAAATCTGGGCGGAACATCTGAAACGCGCAACGGACTGACCCGTCGTTTCACACGCCGGCCGAACGCCGTGTCGAAGAGAAGAATCGGCCTTTTCAAACGCGGGAGCGCTAGCTGCCGTCGGGTCGCCTCTGCGATGTCGACGTCGCTGCCGCACCACTGGCAGGCGGATTGTTGTCGGTCGATCCACCACCCGGCTTTGTCTGCATCAGATCCTTGACCCGGTTCAGTAAGCCGCCAAACGTGCGCGGGTTAAAACCGGAATAGAAACTGGCAATGGAGACAAGCGGCGCCAGCCGCAGATAGGACACCTGGTCCGGACTGGTCAGGGTCTCGGATGCGACCAGCAACAAACCGGCCAGCGACAACGTGTAAGTTCCAAAACCCCGCATGATCGCGGCCAGATAAGAAGTCAACAACAGCCCCGGGACATTGGCATCCACGACCCCGGGTTCTCGACTCAGATCAAAGGTCTCCGTAAACCGGCATCGGAATCCAATCGCCCCGAGCACCGAAGAAAGACAGGCCAGGAGTCCAATATTGGATGTCGTCCAGAACAGAATGCAAACCACCAGCGGCTTGATTCGACTTTGCCACGCCAGCGACGACTGCAACTGATCGCGATAAGGCTGCGTGGAAATCAGGCTGCCTCCGACGAAAAGCAGAAACCAGAATGTCAGGCAGGCTGTCGCGAGGACAATCTCGGGCCATGTCAGCGGTGTCAGTCTTGTGCCGGGCAGGGCGGCGGCTGGCGGATCATTTCGTGCTGCCGCTTTCTTTCGCTCAACCACAATCATCTCCTGCCACGGGACGCAATCAACAAAGGACAACGAATTCCTTACTTCTGATCCTGAGGTGACGGATCGGTCGGAGCATCATTGGTGCTGGCGAGTTTCGAATCCGGCCAGGATTTATCGCGGCGTTCTTTGTCACCACGGGAGGGCAGCAGCACATCGAAAACCTCTCGCATTTTGTCCATCGCGTTTTTCGAGAACCAGCCACCAAGCAGCCCCAGGGCACTGACGCCGAACGGATTCACACCGACACCATCACTGACCAGTCCGGCCCTGGTAATCAGGTACATGGCCATTCCCACGAACGCTCCCTGCCACGGTCGCAACAGATACCACGTGAACCATGAACCTCGGAAACTGCGATTGCCCAGAAATGTGACGAGAGACTGTGAAGCGTGCAGAAAGCCACCCAAAGCACCCGCCCACAACGCCAGTGAGAGCATTCCCTGAGCGGGAGTCACGTCATCACCCACTGCCAGCGCGAAGGCTGCAAGGAATTTCTCGCAGACGAATACCGCCGCCACGACCAGGTACAGCGCCAGGATGAAGCCCCACCGGATTTCAGCCCGAGAACTCTCGTGGATGTTGTCCCCGGAAGTTTCAGGAGCGGCGGGAGCGGTTTCTGCAGGAGGTTTCGTTGCTTTGCTCATGGAAATTCGTCGGATTAGTCCGGAATGAGTGTTTCCAGGTCAGCCTCAGGAAACAGCGCCAACTCACCCATCCTGCAGAACTCAGGGCAGCAAAGTCAACAGGCGATCGTCTGCTCAGAAAAACACCGTTGAAATCAGTGCTCGGAGCCGAGCCGGGCCTGTCGGATCTCCTTCCGGATTTGTATTCCATTGTGGAACCAATCGCGGAAGTCCTTTATCATCTCAGGCCCTGCTCCATCCCGATTTCAGCCCGGATTGCATCGTTCGCCGGCTGTTTTCAGGCCGTATCGTTGCGACGGAGCAATCAGATTGATGCCCACCGTTCCTGAAGAGTCCCACTATGAGTGATGCCGGAAAAGTTGATTCCAGTCGTGAAATGCTGCTCGAAGCACAGCAGCAGGGACCACTCGCCACGGTGAAGGTCTTCACCAGACTGTCTGGTCCGGGCTGGCTGCAAAGCGCAATCACTCTGGGTGGAGGATCGCTTGCGGGAAGCCTTTTCCTTGGTGTGCTTGGTGGCACCAGCATGATCTGGCTGCAGCTGATGGCCATCTTCATGGGCGTGATCATGCTGAGCGCAATCAGCTATGTCACACTGTCTACCGGCGAACGTCCATTTCGTGCAATCAATCAACACATCAACCCGGTCCTCGGCTGGGGCTGGCTGATCGCCACCATGATGGCCAACATGATCTGGTGCATGCCGCAGTTCAGCCTGTGTTACGCAGCATTGCAAAAGAACCTGATCGGAGATGCCCTGGAGGATTCGGATGAATCAAAGTTCATCATTTCCGGCATCATTCTTGTCGCCACCTTTATCGTCGTGCAATTGAATCGCCGCCCCGGACTGGGGCTGAAGATTTTTGACCGCCTGCTGAAGGCTCTGGTGGGGATGATCGTCGTCTGTTTCTTTGGTGTCGTAATTCTGATGCTGGCCAAAGGACAACTGGATCTTGCTGCCATCATCGCCGGCTTCAAACCGGACCTCGGGCAGTTCAGTAAACCAACCGGCACAATCGCAGAGATCATTGCGGGCCTCAGTACCAGTGCGGCAGAGTTCTGGTCAGCACGAGTGGTTCAGGAACAGCGAGCTGTCATGATCGGGGCGGCAGCAACGGCTGTTGGGATTAACATGACCTTCCTGCTTCCCTACTCCATGCTGAATCGAGGCTGGGACAAACCATTCCGCGGTCTGGCACGATTCGATCTCTCCACCGGCATGGCGATTCCCTATATCCTTGTCACCAGCTGTGTCGTGATCGCGTCGGCAGCCACGTTTCATGCTCAGCCGGCTGACGAACAGCTGGCCAGCACCGACGCCGCCGTCATGACTGCCAGCCCCATGTTCTCAAAGGTCCAGAAGTTTCTGACCGCGCGTGTCCAGCACGAAGTGGGAGAAGAAGCATGGAACGGAATGTCCGAAACAGAACAGCAGACTGCAATGGCGGCTCTCTCTGGCGAAGAGAAACAACTGGCCCTGTCCCTTGTTCAGCGTGACGCCTTCCAGCTCTCCCAGTCTCTGGCACCACTGCTGGGAGAACGTCTGGCCAACATCATCTTTGGGCTGGGTGTCTTCGGGATGGGCTTTTCCACCATCATCATCCTGATGCTTATTAACAGCTATGCTTTTTGCGAAGCGATTGACCAGCCACAAAGCAGCCAGCCGTACTTCAGTATCGGTGCACTGATCGCTGGTCTGGCTGGCGCTGCATGGCCGTTTTTCTGGACCGGCGACTCCAAGCTGTGGCTGGCAATCCTGACATCGTCCTTCGGCATGATGCTGCTGCCCATTGCCTACATCACTTTCATGATGATGATGAACAGCAAGTCACTGATGAAAGACGACAAGCCAAAGGGGTTGTCGATGCTGATCTGGAATGTGCTGATGGGCTTCTCCGTTGTCGGTGCCTGTGCCGCAGCATGGACCGCAGTTTCCGACAAGGTGAAAGATCCGACCGCGGGCGGTGTGGTCATGGCCGTTGGCATTGGCTACGTCGTGGCTGTAATTCTTGGCTTCGTCATGAAATCGCGTTCAACCACCACCGCCACATCAGCAGCCGAAGAATGATCATTCGGTCGGACTGCCGGTTGCCTTCGCCTCGGTTGCCGGCAGTCAGGGTCTTGCGGTTTTCAGAGGCTTTCCGCAAACGGTCTGTCTATGAAACGCAGGACAGCATTCACGCTGATTGAATTGCTGGTTGTGATGGCGGTCATAGCCGTCCTGGTGGGGCTGCTGTTGCCCGCCGTTCAGTCCGCCCGCGAAGCTGCTCGCGCCACCCGCTGCCGAAACCAACTCCGACAGATCGCACTGGCCCTCCACAATTACCATGATCTGGCGAAAGTCCTGCCACCGGGATGGACCGCAGATCCCGCAACACAAGACCACGGCTGGGGCTGGAGCGTCGCGATCCTGCCACAGACAGATCAAAGCAGTCTCTGGCAACAGTTCCACCTCCAGGAATCCATCACGGCTCCCCGCCATCTGCCGCTGATTCAAACGGTGCTGCCGCTGTTTCAGTGTCCCTCAGACAGTTATGACGCTGTCGCTGAAGTTGTCATCGTGGGGCCGGAGTTACTGCTCGATCAATCTCAGCGCAGTTTTCTGCCGCACCCACCACTCAGCTTCTTCCAGGTTGCAAAATCCAATTACGCCGGAAACTGGGGATCCACAAAGATCGCCGAGCCGCCGGACCACGGAAATGGCATTTTCTATCGCAACAGCAGGACAGCCCTGCGGGATATTACAGACGGAACCAGCAACACCGTTGCCGTGGCGGAACGACGAACAACGGAGCGAGAACAGCCGTGGTTTGATGGGAATCGTCTGCGTTTCATCGATCTAACACTCTGGGTGGGGGCCATTCCTTACGCCTCCGATGCGCCCGCCCGCACGACAGGCACTGCATTGATTCCGCCCAATGCGGGATCACGGGCGTTTCCAGGGTTCAGCAGCCTCCACCCGCAGAGCATTCATGCCGCCATGGCAGACGGATCCGTCCGCTCACTGTCTTCGCAAATTGACCAGTCGGTCTACGCCGCATTGCACACCCGCGACGGTGGGGAATCGCCGGGCGACTTTTGAGCCGGAATGGCACGCTGACACTGCAAGCCCTGCAGAAGCCATGCAGCGATCGCCTGTGAGCGGCCGGGTCTGCCAGCGACAAGTCTCACCGTGTCGCTGCTGCGACAACGGTCCACGTCAAACATCGGATCACGATACCGCTTTCCGCGATCTGCGAATCCGAAAGATGCCAACCGCTGTGAATGCGGTGATCAGAACCAGTTGGCCCGGTTCAGGCACCATCGTATAACCAAGATCAGCAAAGCCTCCCAGCGTGACCGTACTGATAAAAGTGGATCCGCCCAGCCAGCCCGTCATCAATTCGTTTTGAAAATCCTGACCGGTGATGTTGCTGACAAATCCGGTTGCGCTGCCACCTCCGTCAACCTCGTTCCAGTGGCCGTCCGCCGTTCCTGCACCACCGCCCAGTTCGACTGGTACGAATGTCGCCGTCGGTTGATTAAACTCTGACTGCCAGGCAGCCAAAGCATTTGCCCCGGTATACTCCCCGGAACCCGCAACATACAGTTCCTGAAACCCCGCAAATCCCACCGCGCTGCTGCTCCATAGTGAACCGATACCCAGAACATGCCCCATCTCGTGCAGAATCACATCACTGAGTGTTCCCGCAGTTTCCAGACTCGCGATGTCAGCGGAATCAAACTGCATCGCGCCTGTTTCTGTATACAGGTAGTTTAATTCCGTTCCCAACTTGGCAGTTTGCGGGCCCGCGCTTCCCAGAACCCCTCCCACACCATCAATCGCGGCGGCTTGGGCGGTGATTGACACAACTGTCGAGGACACCGTGTCCTCGTACCCGATGATGTGGGATTCCCAGGTCTGTGCCGCAGCTTCAAAAATAGCCTGCTGGGAAGCCGTAAATCCGGAATACGAGAGTTGAATGTCGAATCCAATCACACCAGCAGAAACCCGGTCGCCGAAGAACGCAATGAACAGCAGGGCTGTGATCGAACAAAGGTTTTTCATTGCAGTGCCACTGTCTGGTGAAAATATTTCCGGCATCGGATCGTCGGGCAGCAGGTTTCGAATAAAGACACCCGTAAAGACGACCCCGCGCATCCGCATCTCAGAATATCAGAATCCGAACGCCTGATTCCACAGGAAAGTTTCTGCATTGAGGCCATTGTGGATCCTCCCTCCGATTGGGATTCGAACCGAGCCTCAACGGGGCAGGGATCGTGAACGGCGAGGCTCCGCCATCTCCTTCGAGAACCCCATGAAAAAAGCCGCCGATCACAAACGATCGGCGGCTGATGAATTGACGAAGTGGAGGATAACGGACTTGAACCGATGACCTTCTGGCTGCCAGCCAGACGCTCTCCCAACTGAGCTAATCCCCCGAGGTGTGTGTTGAGGAAGCCTGATGCCCTCACACTGTGAAAGAATACTCGCCCACTCGATGACCGTCAAGTTTCTGTCCGGATGATTCGATTCCTGAGATTTTCACACCCGAGAGACAATTGCACGTCTCGCCAACGCGCAAAAAAAACCGGGGCGCGGCAAAACCGCAGCCCCGGCGTCTTTCGGTCCTGACCCGACCGAAATGCTCAATGGATCCGAGCAGGATCAAATCTTGTGGCCGAATCCGAAGTTCGCAGCGATGCCGGGATCTCCGCCTTCGCCTCAGCGGATTTCACAGGCTGGATTGTTTCTGCGGACACCGCAGTTGCGTTGCTGGTCCCCCCGGGCTTTCCCCAGCTGGCGACCGACCACGCAGAGTGCTCGGCAGTAACACTTCCCGCCAGATCCCGCAGAACGCTCCTGAACTGCCGCTGATCCAGATCCCGATTCGGAATCACTCGCTGCATCACGAAGCGACGGTGCGTCGGCAGATACGCGAAGAATTTCCCGTCCCCAAGGCGATCGTTCGCGGACAACAGCTGCAGCAACGCTTCCCTGGAAACGTCATCAGAGTGCTCTGGAAGCTGATCCAACCACGCCATGATCCAGATGGATTCACGATTTTGGCTCAACACAGCGGACATGGAATATCGCCACTGTTCTCCGCCATGAACGTCGCTGAATCCAAAATCGAAACGCTGCGCGGCGTGCTTTGGTTTCAGCCCCATGGAGCTCAGCAATTGCCCCAGAGCCGGCTCGTCAAGTTGCCCGGTTCGCACAGCAGACGCCGCGCCCCCGTCTTCCGCTGCAGCCGACAGGAATCCCATCACTAACAACGAAGTGCCCAGGACAAACGCGCTGAGGTTCTTCATGATTCACTCCTTTGAATCACTGTCGAGCAACGGCAAATTTTGCCGATTTCCTGCAGCACAGATTCGTCTCGGGAGACATCCCGCTGCCAAATTCGGCTTCGCGTGGACACGAAATTCGGTCTTCCCTGACCGCGTTTCCGCACACCCAGCCGCTGGAACTCTGCGTTATTCCCCCTTCGCCAGGTGCTGCAGACAAATCTGAGACCACGTCTCGAACTCGTCGACCCGACTGAGCAGTTCCGGAAGTGGAACAAACCCTGAATTGACCATCGACTTTTCTCGTGGCTGAACTTCCGGACTTTCGAGTTCGAAAACATGAACGATGCCTAAATGCACTCGTCCCACTTCGGTCTCGTCATCGTTGATCAGCCCGGTACAACTCTCTGTCCACTTTGCTTCGATGGAGACTTCTTCCTCCAATTCCCGCCGCATTCCCTCCAGATATGGCTCCGCATCTCCGTCAAGGTCCTCGGTGGAAACGTGTCCGCCAACGCCCACGGAGTACTTTGCGTGCAGCCGACTTTCCCCCTGATCGTTACCGCGCTGATACTGAAAGATCTGATCTCCATAACGGAAAATGCAGTATGGGATCAGCTGTTTGAATTCGGGATCCTGCTCCATCTCCGGGCGGGGCCGATAACTGGCGTGCTGCGGATCCAGAATCACTTTCAGATAACGATCCACCTCAGAACTGAAGCCCTGAAAGTACCCGGTGTCTCGAAAGACCTGTGTGGGAATTACCAGCACGTGCTCAACACTCATTCCTGCGACTCCTGAGAATCTGTTCCTGTCGGCTGCACGGTTCTGACGAAACCAATCCGCCGTGATCGATCCAGCCTGTGATTTCCGTCCCGGATATTTCCATCCCGGTGATTTTTCCCTGAACGCTGTCAGGGACTTTGTCCCGCCTGCTCGTCAGTCTGTTGGGGCTGTCGCACAGCAACCAGCTGGTGGCCTTCGACGTCGTACTTCCAGACATTTCCATCCGGAAGTTTGGGCAGGGAGATTTTGTTCTCGGCAATGATCCTCTGCATGAACTCCGCATGATCTTTGGGATAGCGACCCTCGGAGGCATGGAATAAGCCGATGGCCTGCTGGATCGCCAGTTGAGGCAACTGCATCTGAGCGTTTTTCAGAGCCGCCAGCGGACCGGAAATGGGATCTGTCAGGGGTCGAGTCGGATCATAAACTCGGTCTTCGTCGCCAGCCTCAAACTGACCAATATCAGAAGTTTTCTCCGGATTCAGCAGGCGGCTCTTAGCAGGCTCCGGTGGCGGTTCACAACCAACAGCAAGTCCCGTCAGCATCAGCAAGGCCACGGTTGCGAATTGTTCCCGCCTCAGCGATGCCTTCTGTTCGTCTGCAATTACGCTCATGTCTCTGCACTTCCTCCGGCAGGCTCGCTGATTCGACAGACCGCATCACCATGCGAGGCCCGTCACAAGTCGACAGCGATCAGCTTCACTGACCCAGTCCTGAGTGGGCAGCGTACCACAGCGACCGTCCATTGTCCGCTCGACCCCGCGAAACATTCCATGTGGTCATCAACGGCAATTCCGGTGCACTTTTGGGGCTGGCAGGCATTGCGATGATCCCGCAGCACGCACACCCGGCGGAATTGGCACCCCGCACTTCCCGCTGCCTGGATTCAACGGAACCCGCCTCTGTGATTTCCGGCTCAGACGACTAAACTGAGAGGGAATGCGAAGATCCTGATCCTGTGCCGAAAGTAATTGCCAATGGCTTCATTTCTGGAAACAACTCGTCGAGTGGAGTTTGTCGAAACCGACATGGCTGGCATTGTGCACTTCTCTCGGTTCTACATCTGGATGGAGCAACTGGAGCATGAATTCTTCCGCTCGGTTGATCTGTCCATCATGGAAAAATCGGCTGACGGGACCATCGTGGGATGGCCCCGCGTCTCAGCTCAGTGCCGCTTCGAATCGCCAGCCAGATTTGAAGACCAGATCACCTGCCGGTTAATGGTGCAACGGATCGGCGTGAAGTCCCTGACCTTTGAGATTCACTTTCTGCGGGATGGCCTGATGCTGGCTCGCGGAACAATGAAGACCGTTTGCTGCCAGGTGGGCCCGGGCACGGGGCACGAGCTGACATCCATCGAAATCCCGGCACTGTATCTGGACCGGATTCAGGAATATGTTCCCGAGTCGGGATCCCTCGGGTAAGCTCTCACAGAACGCGTACGTATTGTGGCTTTGCCGCAGATTTGCGATTAGTATGTGAAGCAGACGCAGAAATCATCGGCCGGCGGCTTCCCGGCTCGGCGTGACTGCCTCTGAACACTCACTGCAAAGATCTGCCCTTTTCGACCTTCCGTATTCCGGCTTCCGCAAATGAGCACACCGACCTCAGCGTCCGCATTCTCCGTTCATTTCAATGAAGAACCGCAGTCAAACGCGATTCGAGATTTGATTGCAGGGACAGAGCCTCATTCACTGCGGACATTCACACCCAGCCAGGCCGTGCTGGCCAAGTCCGCCGGCTGCTTCCACTGGACTCCGGAAGGCCGTCGACTGTACGACTTCACATCCGGCGTGCTGGTGGCCAACCTGGGACATAACCCGCGTCGCTGGATGCGACGATTTGCGGAATACATGGGCTGGAATCCCACCGACTTCAGCTCGGAAAATGACGGTTACTTTCAGGCAGCCACCATGACTGCCTACAACGCAATCACAGAACTGGAAGCAGAGGCCAGCCGACGGCTGACGCAATCACTGCAGGCCAGTTCCGGCGGCAACAGACTGCAAACGGTCAACTGGTCCGCTTCCGGGTCCGAAGCTGTTCAAAAAGCGCTTTGGGCCTGCATGCAGTTCGATCCTCAACGTCCTGGAATTATGGCCACACGGTTTGGGTTTCACGGCAAGAAAGGACTCAGCGGTGCCGTCACAGGATCTGAAAAAGATTCCGAACGCGATCCACGAGTGCACTTCATCAGTTTCCCGCGTGAAGAGTGTTCCGATATCGACCACCCCGACAAAGCATTCCAACCGGAAACTTATCGGGAAGAACTGCAGCGGATCTGGCAGGAATCCAACGGCACAATCGGCTGCCTGATTACGGAACCCTATCTGGGCGGTGGCGGAAGCTATCACCCGCCCAGGGAGTATCTGCGACTGCTGCAGGACTTCTGTCGGGACCATGACATCCTGTTCATCCTCGACGAGGTGCAGTCAAACTTTGGCCGCACGGGCTGCATGTATGCCTTCGAATCCTATGGAATCGAACCGGACTTTGTCTGTCTTGGCAAAGGTCTTGGAAACGGGGTTCCGGTCAGTGCTGCGGTTGGCCGCGAAGATGTCTGCGTTCGCATGGGCTACGGGGCCACCTCAGATACCTGGAGTGCGAACCCAATTTCATCAGCGTCTGTGCTGGCCACACTGGATGAATTTGAGACCTCCGACGTCCTCGAAAACACCGGTGTCCTGAATGAGATCTTCGTTGCCGGCCTGCGACGATTGAAAGAGACCGGGCTAATTAAACGCGTTCGCGGCGAAGGCATGGTTTTTGGTATCGAATGCGGCTCCTGCGGTTCTCTCGAACCGGCCCACGCGGCCAATGCTCTTGTGGAACGAGCCTATCGTGGCGTCCCAGGTGGAGATGGAATCCACCTTCTTGGTCCATTGGCAGGCTGCGTCGTGCGTGTCAGCCCGCCAATGACCATGACCCTGGAAGAAGCCGAACACTCGCTGCAGTTGCTGCACCAGTTCTGTGCCGACGTTGTGGCTCAGAATTCCTAAGCCGCCCGGCCAATCAACGTGTCTGCCTTTTGATGACGCGCGCGCTCATTTGGAAAAAACTGCAACGCCCGGTTGTCATTTCTTCAGCCGGAAAACCTCCAAAAACACTGCATTACTGATCTCCCGGACAATCATCCGCCATCGGCACACGGTTCGCTCTCTGCTTGCCCGCATCGCAGCACATCTCTGCTGCATCGCGCACAACGCAGGCATGTGACCTCACAACCTGCTCGCCCTCTTTCACCTTCATCGGTGTCGCAGGAGTTCCCGGATGAGATCGCACTGGCACCGGATCGTTGCAGCAGGCCTGATCACATTCAGCGCCGCGGGACTGCACGCGGATGACCCCTTTACCGGACCGCTGCCACCGCTGCAGGCCCCCACTCGTCCCCCGCAGAGGACTCTGTTTGGTCTGCCAACAGCCCCGGGATTCTTCGGCACATGGAGTTTCGGCGGCGGCAGCCGATATCAGGCGCGACGTCCCGCTCCACAGCCAGTACGACCCACCGGGCTGTCGCGAACTTCCGCTCCGAACTGCGAGAGTGGGACCTGTCCGCTCATTCGTCCGGCCGCTTCCCAGCCCGCCGCGCTCAACGAACGAGCCAATCGTTCGCCCGTCAAACTTTCGCCGCAACAACCCGCAACAAGACAATTTCCAGCGGATCCGTTTCGCGGCTCTGCCAGGGGTCGCACCTTCGAAGAGGAGTGGGAAACAATTCCCGTCAAGGCCCCCAACGTAACGGCACCACCACAGAATTTGCGGCCGAGAATTCTGCCGCCATCAAGGAACTCGTGGAATGTACCGCTGCACACGCTGCGGCATGAGTACCGTCCGGAAATTCCCCAATACGTCGAGACGCTGAATGACTGACCAGGCCCCGAATCACGGAATGAATTTGAGTCAGCCGGGATTTGGCCAGCGGCTTGTCTTGCACCTGAAGGACCTCTGAGAGCGTGGGAAGAGTCCTTCAGCACCCGAGACAAGCTCAACGGGGCTCCAACGGCGATGCTGAACGGTTCCGTCGTCGGGGTCTCCGGGCCATGCCTGGACATTGCGGCAACCGCGCACGACTGATCGCCTGTCAAAGAGATTGGCAGGGCTGATGAATCGTTGCTGAAACCTGCCGCAGTCATCAGAAGCCGTTGGGAGTTGCTGACGGTGTGTCTGGCGACTGCAGATCAAATGGCACGCAGGACGGCAGCAGCACTCTGGCCCATGAATGTGCGATTCACCGAAATCGCAGTGCGGTTGGCGAGCTTCTGAGCTTCGCCCTGAGCCACATTCAGGCGGCAGCGCGGATCCGGAACTTCATAGTTCAGGGTTGCCGGAACATAGCCGTGCTTGAGCGACAACAATGTTCCCGCCAATTCCACAGCACCGGCCCCGGCATCAAAGTGCCCCACGTAGCTCTTCAAAGCTGTGACCGGGATCTTCTCTGCGAGGTCACCAAAAACCCGGTGGTATGCACGGGCTTCGACGATATCGTCCGGCTGAGTGCTTTTGCCCTGAGCATTGATGTGGCCCAGATCCCGCGGACTGATCCCCGCTCGGGAAATAGCGGATTCCATCGCTCTGACAAGCCCCAGCCCGGAAGACTCATTGACCTGTCCGCGTCCGTCACAGCCGGAACCAGTACCCACGATTTCGGCGTAGATCTCTGCCCCGCGGCGAACAGCGTTTTGGTAGCTTTCCACGACAAATGAGGCGGCGCCTTCGCCCACGACCGTTCCGTCACGTTCGAAGTCAAATGGCCGACACACTCGTGACGGGTCATCGGAACGCCTCGACAGTCCTTCGAAGCTGTGGAATTTGGCCATGTCGACCGGATGAATATTGGAACTGCAGGACCCGACAATCATGGCGTCTGCGCGACCGGCCTGAATCACATGCACGGCTTCAGACAGTGCCAGCAATGCTGACGCATCCCGGCAGGTGATCGTGTTATTGGGTCCACAGGCGTTGTGGTCGATGGAAACGTGACTTGCGGGCATGTTGGGCAGTTGTCGCAGCAGCCACAAAGGAGCCACGTTGTTCACAGCTTCACGGCCCCATTTGCGAGGATCAAAACCGTCCTCTGTGCGGCAGGCTTCTGCGATCGCCGCCAGCTCCTGGGGGTGACAGGTCATCCGCCCGGCCCCGAAGATAACGCCAAACCGCAGAGGATCCAGATCGCCATTCTGCAACCCGGAGTCACGAACTGCGAGACTGGAGGAAGCAACGCCCAACTGGATGTCGCGAGACATCACTTTGACAAATTTCCGGTCGGTGAGATGATCGGCGGGGACAAAATCGCTGACTTCGGCGCCAAAAGCTGATGGCAGGCCGTCGGTCGGCACAGACTTCAGAAAGTCGATGCCGGTGCGGTTTGTCGACAAGCTCTCCCAGAATCGGTCGTTGCCGATTCCGATCGGAGAAACAACGCCAAGGCCGGTGACGACCACCCGCGTTTGTTGATGCCCAGACATGGAAGCATTCCATTGAGACGCGCAGCTGACTGCTCCCTGCACTACACGTCTGACCCAGATTTCGAACCGGAGTATCCCCTCCGACGACACTGAATCTTCGTCCCCACGAATCTTCAGTCTCCGAAACAAACCTTGTTCCCTGCCCCAAATTCCGGTGCATTACGCCCCGGTTTCCATGTTGCAGAAACTTGATGGCTGTCGCCACCGGCTTGCTGATCTGACAATTTCAACGACACACGGTCACCTTTGGAGTGACGCCCCACAACAGTTTCCCCAACTATTGACGGGCCATGCTGTGCAGAGTTCGCAAAGCATGGTTCGCAAAATCATCATGTCCTAATATTACACGCAGCCGGACGTCGGCTGTCAAGCCGACACCAAGTGCGGAACGCCCTCTCACCGTGACCGGGAGAGAAATTTTGGCCACCGCCGGCTGCCGACCCGAGTTTGACCGCAGCGGCGATCGATTCGTCAGCATTTTTTGCCGCCAATTCCGGGTTTTCGCGAACTCCGGAAGCCGGCATGCTGCCGCAGGCCACAGAGATTCCGAGCCGCTGCTGTCAACTGCCGCAACTGGTGGTGCAGCTTCCACAGCCACCCCCTTCGGCCCCGGAATTCCACGGCAAACGTGCAAACCAACGGGCCAAAAACCGTGAATTCGTATATCCGGACCACATCATCAGCAATCCGGTGACGGCAGGAATTGCCAAACTCCACGGACACCAGACCGCCCCGATGGAACCCGCCAAAACAACAAATCCGGACGCCATGCGAATCTGACGATCAATGGGGATGCCTTTGCGAATGCCCTGGTTGACCGGCAATCCTGCCGCAATCCAGGCCTCAGTCCCTCCGGAAACGCTGACCACGTTGG
The DNA here is from genome assembly GCA_017859815.1 of Planctomycetota bacterium. Classification (GTDB taxonomy): domain Bacteria; phylum Planctomycetota; class Planctomycetia; order Planctomycetales; family Planctomycetaceae; genus SXXK01. Next base: position 36,393 of record JAFMMM010000003.1, read on the forward strand.
AGAACCCCGCCGCTTCAAACATGCGGCAGGCCTGCTCTGAACGGCCTCCGCTGCGACAGATGATGTACAACAGCTCGTCCTTGCGAGTCCCTCGGGCCGCCATCAGCTCTGCCGGGGCAATGCGGTCCAGTGGCTTCATCAGCGCACCAACAGCATGCACCTCGTAGAATTCTGAGGGACTGCGGACGTCGATCAGGTCAAATCCGCCTTCGGCACTCAGGCGAATCATGTCTTCAATTGCGATTCGCTCCACCATCCCTCGCGCTCCGCTTTCAGGTTTGACATGTTGAATTCAGGTGTTTCGGAATCATCGACCGATTCAGATGACGAAGTCGGTTCTGTATCCCAGAATTCGGTCGACAAGGTCCTGAGAGAAATCGACAGCCGGGGAACGCTCCGGATCCATGTCTGTCGGATTAATGCCACAATACACACTCCATGGCCCGAGGTGTCGCCAGCGCCCCGCTCGCTTTGGTTCCGTGGGGAGTACCGGTGTGGTGCAGCGATTGCACCCGATCGTTGCGAAGCCCTGATCGTGCAGCGGATTCAGGATCACCTTGTGTTCCGCAATATAACGATCCAGGTCCTCGTCAGAGAAATTGGCCAGAACGTTAATCCGCAGCAGATTCAGCCTGGTATCCACCGACAACACCGGACAGGTGCCGCGTCGCCCTCCATCTGCACGTCGCAGGCTTCCAATGAACGCATCATAGTCGTCTCTGACTGCGTCCAGTGGCTCATTCTTCCTTAACTCGCAGCATTGCTTCTGACCTTCCGCCGACAGATACAGAACTCCCAGCTCCGCTGTCTGCTCCTGCATCGTCTGTTTCGGCTTCAGCGTACGGATTTCCAGTCCGTACTCGGCGGCAAGTCTGTCTCGTGTCTCCAGCGTTTCCGGAAACAAAACACCCGTGTCGACAAAGACCACCGACATCGGCTTCGGCATGCCGCTGATCATGTGACAGATCACATTTCCGGCGCGCTGCATGGAAGACATGGCGGCAAGACGCGGGCCAAAAATGTCCTTTGCCCACGCCAGAAGCTCCTGCGGGGTACGCTCGTTGAAAGTGTTGTTCAGGTCGACCAGGTCAGCCTGGCTCAAACGTGCCATCGATTCTCTCTTGGATCAAATGTCTGCTGCGGTCTGACGAGCGGATTCCGAGTCTGTTTGGTGATGAAGTCTGCAAATCAGGCCAGCAGGTGGATTCACCGGAGGCCGCAAAGCGAATTCCGCCGGAGTCACCTGTGGCAGTTTCCGGGGCCTGTCGGGGACGGAAACAACTCCAACTCGGCTGCCCGCTGCGGCAGGAAACACGGCTGGTGCCCGACTTTCCGTAATTCGAACCGAGAAGAACAGTGACTTGTGCAGATTTCCGGAGTCGTGGAAATCTGCAGCCCGTTCGAGGGGGTTGGAGAATGATCAACTGACCCGATTGGCCCAACCCGGCAGATTTGGCCGGTACACCCGCTGCCGCAGGTCTGCCGCAGCCATTACAGCTCAGATCCAAACAGCGTTTGCTGCTGTGGCACCGCCGCATTCAACCCGCGCAGAATTCCGCCGGCGGCCGCCTGGCCGCTCAGAAAAGCCGACTCCACCGCGCAACAGGACGGCCTTCCGGCTTCCTGCCAGTCCCCACAACAGAAAATTCCGTCGCCGTACCAGTCGCACGGTGACCACGCTGCCCCGCCGGACTGCGGCTGAGCGAATCGCCACCAGTGCAGCATTTCCCAAACAGGCTGTTGCTGATGCTGGGTAACGGTGCGGACACAGTCACGAAGAATCTCTCCCAGCCGCTGACGCTGCTCCGGATCTTCCCCGTCAGCCGTGGCTCGCGAATGCAGGACAAGCTCTTCACCCGCCACGCCGCGGCGCCCTGGCTTCGTCTGGTTACGGAGCACATGCTGCAGCGGACCGGCTTCAAATTCCAGTGCATTCCACTCCACTTGCAGCGGTTCAGGCAGACACAGCATCAGTGTGACAACCGCATCACTGCGCAGCGACGCCTGATGTTCCGGCAAGAGTCCGGAAGCGACGAGGAGGGATTCCAACTGCGGACCGGGCAGTGCCAGGACAATTCGATCGAAGGGTTCTGAAACTTTTCCAGTGGCCTCTTCAACCTGCCATCGCCGCCCGGAACGATGCAGTCGGGTCACCTGCTGCTCGGTCCTCACGTCCAGTCCCTCCGCCAGATGCCTGGCGATCGCATTCATCCCGGGGACCGCAACGAGGCGGGAAGTGGATTGCTTCAGCACCAGCCGGCCATCCGATTGCAGAAACGCGAAAGATCCTCGCCAGCGATCAACCAGACCCTGCTCGCTCCAACTTTGCACGTGCCTGCGAAACCACTCATTTCGAGCGCGAAACCAGGGAGCTCCGTGATCGATTCCCTCGCTGTGCTTTCGCCGAGTTGCCATCCGCCCTCCCGGGCCACGGCTCTTCTCAAACACCACAACCGGCAGCAGATGATCCTGCAGGATCCGGGCAGCGGTCAATCCCGCCGCACCCGCGCCGATCACCGCGCAGCGAGGCACGGAGGAACATCGTGGCGTCCGGATGCGCCGCTTCCATTCGCCGACGTTCAGACGCCGTGCATGCTCGCCTGTCGGTCGAGGACGCACACGCCCGAGCACAATTTTTTCGGGTCGAAACGGACGGTCAAATTGTCCCAGACACCACAGCAGACCGCCCCATGAACCGGGATCACGTCCATCCAGTGCGTAACGATTATTCAGATCAGAGATCACGTCGAGCGCCCGCTGCGGCGACTGAGTCCACTGCAGCACCGCTTTCCCCCAGGTCATCCGAACATTGTTATGCAGTTCGCCATGGATCAGCAGTGACTGTTGCGCGGTATTCCATAATTCATCACCCGTCATCCCGCGTGCCAGTTGCTCCCACGTATACACCGAGCGGCGCGGATCATCGGCATGTTCGATCAGCGACTGACGCGCCCAGCCAGGCAGTGCTGTCCACTGATCATGGTCTTCCCGATGAAAACAGAACGACCACGCCAGTTCTCGCCAGATGATTAATTCGTCGAGATATTTTTCCGGTCCTTTCCCGGGCAGCCTTGCCGCATCACGAGCCATGCGGAACGGCGAAATCATGCCGTAATGCAGATAGGCCGACATCCGGCTGACGCTGTCCTGAAGCGGATCATTCCGTTTTGCCGCGTAAGCACTGATCCCGCGCTGCAGAAACTCAGTCCACCGTCGCTCTGCCGCAGGAAAGCCTCCGGGGGTATCAACAACCGGGCCGACAGAATGGTCAATGTGGCACTCAGCAATGATTGCAGACAAATCCGCCGACTGCAGATTCATGGACTGCGGAAGTGAACCCGTAAACGGTTGCACATCACATTCCAGCGAAGGCCACGCACGGTGAATCCGACGCTCAATTTCATCAGCCACGTGTTCACGAAATTGAAATGCGCGTTCCCATGCCTTCCGGCTGAGCTGAATCGGGACCAGGCAGGCCGTATCGACGGCAACAATTGGCGTGGTGGTGCGACTGGCAAGTCCCCGCAGGAACAGTGAAACGGGCGCTGTCGGCATTTCCTCGGTGAACACGACAGCAGCGCGGTCGGCCAACAGTCGCAGCGTATCCGGCCGTTCCCCCCCCTGCTCAGCCACAAAAACATATGTCAGCCCGGCTGCCTCAAATGCAGCCTGAACGTCTCTTGCCCCCTGCAGAATGAACTGGTGGTGTCGGTCCGAAGCATAACGATAGGTTTCAGAGAGTCCGTGATAAATCACCAGCGGCAAGCCGGTCTGGACGGCCGTCCAACGTGCCGCGTCCAGCGCGGGATTTTCATCAACTCGCAGTGCCGTACACATCCAGTACAGCACAAATTCCGCATCCTTCGAAACATCACCGGAAGACACGATGCGGCAGCGCTCATCCAGAAATTCCGGCATTCCTTCCGGCAGGATCGCCGTTTCAGTTGTCATGGTTTTTCCCCGCCTCTGCTGCTGGTTTGCGTCCCCGATTCCGACGACAGCGCTCGCTGCAATAGCGGATCTCGTCCCAGTTTCGAGCCCACCGTTTCCGCCATCGAAACGGCAGCCCGCAGTGGCTGCAGATCTTTTGGGGCAGCTGTTCGCGCTGATGGGCCACGGGCGGGAATCCTGCTGAGCTTTCACGAGGGCTTTGGGAAACCTGCGACCATCGCAGATCTCACCACCAGCGAATCCTAGACGTGACCGGAGAAACGACAGCGGGCTTCCGATCACCGGCTGCCAAATCCCGGCAGAAATCAGGAATCGCGGCGTTGATTTCCGCCGCAACCAGGACATCCCCACAAAAACTGACTATGCTTCGCGGCAGGGGATCGTAGCTCAATGGTTAGAGCAGGGGACTTAGGCGGCAACACCTGTCCGAGATCTGCGTGACTGCCGGAAGGCAGCATGTCTGCACTCGTATGGTGACGCTGAATGGGTTGCCTTGGACGGCAGCGGGAAACTCCGCAGCAGTCACAGGTAGAATCTGTCAAATTCGGGGAACGCTCACTTCGCAACTGTTGTTTCAGTTCGAAATGCCAATCCCGAGCCAAGCCACAGTTGTTGATGCAGCAGATGCGGTAACAGTGGAAGGTGTAGAGGCCAGACGGCAGACACGATCACGTTGAATTGAAAAGAGCTTATGAAGCATCGCGACATAAGCTTCCCTGTCAGCACTGCGAAGTGCTGCAGACGGTTACGCAGGGGTTTTTGAATCGCTGCCGGGGGCTGCCCTCACTGTTCTTCGGGACGGTTGCTGTCCGCTCTGACCCCGCCTGCAGACCTTGACGCAGCTTGAACAGGGAACAATTCAGCGAATTCGTGAAGGGATGGTCCAGACTGCAAACCCGAAAGGGGCGGCGAAAGCCGTGGTGGTACGCATAATCCCTTGGTTGCAGGTTCGAATCCTGCCGGTCCCATTTCCAAATTTCCGCAGGCCAGTGACCTGTACGGCAATGTTCAGTCGGCCCGTCAGTGCATTCGCAGACAGCCTGCCCCCGCGAGATGCGGTGGTCAGCGACCGCACATGCGAGACCAGCATCTGCGCAGCATATCTTCCACCATCGCCCGCAGAATCTGCAGACGATTTTCTGTCGCCAGCGGGTGCAGCCCCTCAGCCCCGGTCTGATACCCGCATGCCAGCATCCCGGCCCGCGCTGTAACCTCAATCTGGCGAATCTGTTCCCTCGTCAGCCCCCTGCGAAAACGCCCCACACTGGCTGCTGACAGCGGTTTGGCGAGATTGCGGTGATGCGCGGACTCAGCGACCCGGCCAAATCCCGTCGCCTCGGCGGATGAGACGGACTGCTGTTGCAGCGCCAATTCCGCAGCTCCCGCCTGAAACCCCAAAAACGTCGCCAGTTGCTGCATCACAGGGACCGAGTCCGTACACAGGTCTTCATATCGAAAAGACGTGCGAACACCATCTTCGAGATACTTTTCCGCCATCAGCCACGCGCCCAGACACGTGTTCCAGTCCATCGCACCAATCAGCGCCTGGTGAGCGCCGAAGCGGAGCTTGAGTGTCGAACAGATGACATCCCGCGGATCTCTGACGACGTGAATAAAATGAGCATCCGGCAACAGTTCCAGTAATTCGGGGATGGCCAGCAGATACAACGGAGTGTTATCACCAATCCATCGCAGCTCACTGATCGGCTGAGGTGAATCAAGTGTCCAAACGTAGTACAGAAACGCCCGCGGCCCGACGAAACCAGTTTGCTGACAGAACGAATCAAATCCCTCGAAGCTGACTCGGCCAGTCCAGCCATTCGTGAGCAGCCACGAGTTCACATGCGCCAGTAAGGGCGTCATCGCCTGCGGTGCCGGCACCTGTTTCAGCAGCTCCAGAGACTCCGTGATGAAGCCGGTCTCTTTGGCAATATGCGTCTGTGGCAGGCAGTTCAACAGCTTCGCCGTAATCGTCGTACCCGATCGCCAGTTGCCGACGACAAAGACCGGGCGAGGAACCTTGTTCATGCGATCTTCCGCACTCCTCCGTTCAGTTGACTGTTCAGACACCGGCTGCTGACCATTTCCCACCGATCTCGTTCACACCCTGAATCTGCGAAACTGGCAGATGCACGCGGGCAGCCAGTTGCTCGGCCAGCTGACGCCGATGCTGAACTCTCGCTTCATTGACACAAATCGCCAGCATCAGGGTACCGGCGGGCAACCCCAGAGGATAACCCGTCCATGAATAAGAGAAATAGGCCAGGACCGGCAGTGCGCTGACAAACAGCCGCAGATCGCTGTTGAGATGTCGCATTGGCAGCAGCAGCAGGGCGATGGTGATCAGCAGGAAGATCAGAGCACTCGGCAGACCAGTTTCCATCGCAACCTGAACGATGTTGTTGTGACAATGGTAGATGTCAATGACATTCAGTCTTGGCTGAGCATTTCCCGGGCCAACTCCCAGCCACGGGCTGTCTTCAATGTGCTGAAACGCGATTCGCCAAATCAGCGACCGTGGGGTTCCCGGCTGAAAACCAACAATTCGAAATCTTCGCAAGACCTGATGCACAATCGGAATCTGCAGCAGATTTTCGAACGACGCCAGCAGAGTGACGATCATTGTCAGCAGCAGCAGGGACAGTTTCTTGTAATTAAACAGGAAGTAGACCGTCAGAATAATCAGCATACTGCCAATGCCGTTACGAGACATCACACAGATCACGGCCACACAGTTCAGCGCAAGCAACAGCAGCCATGCAACTCGCCACTGGCCGCGCGTATCGTGAATTCGCAACAGCACAAGTGGCAGGCCCATATTGATCTGTGCCGCCATTTGATTCGCTGCCCCGGCCGGACTCCAGATCGCCCACGAACGAAACTGGGGATTCGCAATCACCTGAACCAGAATGAAACCCGTCAACAGCAGGCTGTTGAAGACAACCACCTGTCGACAAAACGGAATCAGGTCCTCTGAAGAAACCGCCAGCGCACACAGAGCCAGGTAGCAACACAGCAGATGCACCATCCCCGGCAAATCGCTTCTCTTTTCTTCCGCTGAAATCAGAGCGAGAATGACCAGGGCACAAGCACCTATCAGGAACAGCGGGTGCAGTTTTGATCTGCGACTGAACACACCAAAGATCAGAAACAGCACTGACGCAGCCGCGCCACCAACGATTGTGAACTGATGAGAAACAATGGAGGTCAGCCCGCTTGTTAACAGCGTCGTAAGCAGGGCAGCAATAACCGTGGACATTCCGTTGTTCCCACACAGCATCGATCTTGATGAACGGTTTCCGGGTCGCTCGTCGCCATCTCGCGCCGTCCTGCTCACCGGCTACTGCACTTACTGCAGTCCCGGAGCATTCACGACCTGTCTCCCTGCAGACGGTCAGCCCGCCGGGAGAAATGCGGGGAAGGCGTCCCGCCACCCGCAATCACAAACCCGCTGCCAACATCGGCAGGATCTGCCGAAATGTACCCGAGGAGGCATTTTTTCAGCAACAGCGAGTTCACGGCAGAGTTTTCCGTTGCGACGACGGCACGGGCTGCCACAGAAACAGCCAGGCAGCGGGTGGCCTGTTACCAGTCCAGTACCTTCCAGAGCCTCGAATAGTCGTCGGTCCAGAGCAGTGGCTGCCCCGAGACTTCGCGGCAACCCGGATGCTGAATGACAGCGATTGAATCGGCAGTCAGATTGCGAGCGGAAAGCAGCACCCACGTGGCCCCGTAACTGCCGGTGCTGTCATCATCTCCCGTGTCCACAACGACGGCATGCCAGTCGAGATGCCGAGCAAGCCCCTGCGTTACCGGCTCCAGATCAAGAAACCGATTGGAAATGTGGATGGCCAGAATGCCATCCGGTCGCAGGCTTTTGCGGTATAAGTCACCGCATTCAGCCGTCAGCAGGTGAACCGGGATTGCATCGCTGCTGAATGCGTCCACCGCGAGGACATCGTATTGAGAGGCTGAACCGTTCTGTTGTTCGCGTTCCATCACGATCCGCGCATCACCGGTGACAATCTCCACCTCGGCCCGACTGTCTCTGATGTAGCTGAAGAAACCATCTTCACCGGCCAGATCCACAACGGCGGGATTGATTTCGTAGAAGCGGAATCGATCCCCTTCCTTCCCGCAGGCAGCGATTGTTCCGGTTCCCAGCCCAATGACACCCATGTTCATGCCGGCAGCAGCGTCTGTCTGCTGTTCCCGGATCACGGCGATGGCCAGCGCCAGTCCACTTTGAGGGCCGTAATAGGTCGTTGGCTGCTTCGACCAGTACTCATCGTCAAACTGGAACCCATGCTCAATCTGCCCGTGAGTCAGTACATAACGCGGAGGCAGCAGATTCATTTCCCAGTCGTACGTTTCATCAGACTCCCTGCGGACAACACTCAGCACTCCGTAGAAATTACGGGAGGTCTGCACCAGCTCACCCAACTCCCCGCTCGCTTGTGTCAACTGCAGCAAATGTGATCCGTGCAGCCACACCGCCACAAACGCCGGTGCGTAAATCATGAACCCGCGCAACGGTGTTCGGGAACGACCGCAGAAACGAATGCCAATGTCAGCCGCCAGACCTCCTGCTGCGGCTGCCAGCAGCGGCAGCCATTCCTCCCGGCCGATGCGTTCTGTGCGGACTGCCACACCAACCAGCAGAATCAGCGTGAACAAAACCAGCGGCGGACGGAATCGCGATAACCAAACCGAAGACATCCGACCGGACAGGAAACCCAACAGGAGTGCGGCTGCAAGTGGAATCAGGATCCATGCGGCAATTCTGTTGAACAACCACGATTCCCCCCACAGCCACCCTGAAGAAAAAGCGCTGCTTTCGGCAACTCGAAACAAACCGGGGGCGTGCCACGCTGTAAAACTGACCAGCCACAGCAGCAGGGTCACCGAACAGATCGCCCAGCCCGCCGACAACAGGAAGCTGCGGGCAGATCCGGTGGTTCCACTGAACAGGGTCGCAAACAGAATCCCGGCAGCAACTCCCACCAGGATGGTCAATTCGAATTCGGGCAGTGAAGGTGAGACAATCGGCTGGATATCAGCAATCAAGCCGCAGGCCTGAACCGCCACCATCGCCAGGGTGATCGCAAAACCCATGGTCACTCCGGACTGCCACGCGCGCTGCAGGACCATTGCCAGCAGGATCAGCAGCGGACAGAGCACCAGGGCCAGCGGGTATTCGTGATAGCCCGTAAAGATGCGAGGAGCAGCCAGGGCGGTCAATAAGCCGCCGACAGCTCCTCCGGCCGAAACCACAACGAAATACAAAGTCAGATATCGGGCATCGGGACGCAGGCGATACAACTCCCCATGACAACCCATACAGCAGGCCAGCAGGGCTGCTGACGCCGTGAAAATCTGAGTCAGCATGCTGGCATCTGCACCGTCCTGCAGAATGCTCGTGGCCATCCCAACGCTCACGGCAAGAGCGATGCCATTAATGCCCCGGTGATACCAGCGATCGTGGTCAAAGCAGAGAATGAATGTGATCAGATACAGGCTGAGCGGCAGCACCCACAGGAACGGCACCGTGGCAACGTCGAGACACAACTGGTTGGTCGTTGCCAGAAGAATGACAGATCCGGCGGCAGAAAGCAGCAGCCACAGCAGGATACTGACCAGCCGAGGCGGCGAACCGCTTTCGATCTCAGCGAAATCCGACGGCTGAACCACCGCCGTGGAATGCCGTCGAAAACGCCAGCCACACCAGACGACCGCAGCCGAATAAATCACGTAACCAGCCCCCCAGAAAGAAACCTGGGTCTGCAATTGCAGAAGCGGCTCAAAGAGCAGTGGGTAGGAAAGCAATGCGAGCAACGAACCCGTATTGGACAATGCATAAAAACGGTAGGGGGATCGGCCGGGAAACTGCAGGCTGAACCAACGTTGCATCAGCGGCCCGGTCGTTGACAGCAGCAGGTAGGGACCACCCACGGTCACGCTCAACAGTACCAGTATTCTTGTCAGCGGCGTATCCGCAGCCTCGGGCTTCCAGCCAGCATCAGGACTGATTGGCAGTAACAGCAAACTGCCCGCGATCAGACTGCAGTGCAACAGAATCTGCTGACGCGAGGACCGCAGTCGACTGAGCAGGTGTGCGTAAGAATAACCCAGCAGCAACAGCAGCTGAAAAAACAGCATGCATGCCGTCCAGACTGAAGGACCACCTCCAAACCACGGCAGGATAAATCGACCGGTCAGTGGCTGAACCTGGAACAGCAAAAATGCGCCGACGAAGACGGTGATGGCGTAAGACATCATTGAGAGCGACCTTCCTGCAACGGTTTCAGCAGTCTCTCGGCAGCCCCATTGGGAATCGCTTTGTTCGGCTGAAAATCTGCTGCCGAACAGGAAATTCGCATGGCCATATCCTTTACTCATGGACGGGTGCGGCCAATTTGGAATCTTGACGACAAATCTGCCAGGAAATCTTCGGCCGGGGCGAAGAGGACAAGAGTTGCATGGTCGAGTATTTAGCAAAACCCGCTGTTTTTCGCATTGTGTTAGTCGGGACAAACGCAGCGGTCGGCTATAAACGTAGACATTCGTCACGCCCCGCGGTGATTTTGTTGATTACGGGACGAGGGAGCCCGCACTCTTCGTTGGTTCGGATCCGGAATCTCTGGTTAAGCAGTTTCTAAGATAAAAGGGAAATCCATGATTTCACGTTGTTTCAAGTCATTGGCATCGGTGGTCATTCTGCTGGGAGTGATGGCCCCGGCATTGGTTGCACAGTCGGGAAGCGACACCGTCCACAGCAACCGGATTCTTCCCCAGGACACCTACCTGCACTTCAGCATTTCCAGCATCTCACAAATGAAGGAACGTGCTGGAGCGTCGGCAATGGGCCGCATGATCTTCTCCGAAGAGATGGCTGATTTCCGCGACGCGATCACAGGGGCTGCGGCTGCAGGCCTGCAGCAGGGCGCGTCACAGATCGAATCGCAACTGGGCGTCACAATGGACGAACTGATGCAGATTCCTGCGGGCGAAATCTCGCTGTCATTCTCCAAAGCACCTCCGAACAAGATGGGGGCTGTGCTGTACGTGGATTTTGGCGACAGCAAAGCAACCGTCGATTCCCTGTTGGAAAAAGCTGCAGTCGCACTGCGAAGTGCTCCTTCTCTCGAAGAAACTCCGGATGAATACGACGGTACCGAACTGGTCATGTTCACCAACACTTCCGAGTCGGCAGACATGACTCCCCTGGCGAAGGAGTTCGGCTGGTTCGTTCGCGATTCACGACTGGTCTTCTCCAACAGTTCCGCACTGATGAAGCTGATGATCGACAACTGGGATGGCTCTGCTGACAAAACTCTGGCCAGCCATCCGGTGTACTCGTACATCCTCGAAAACTGCGAAACCAGTCCGGGCAGTGGTCTCGCTACTGCTTTCGCCGATCCCATGGGGATGTTCACGCAACTGGTACAGACCGGTTCACTGGGTCAGGCCGGACTGCAGGCTGGAATGGCCATGAGCGTGTTTCCGATGCTGGGCCTGAATCAGCTGAAGGGGATGGGCAGCGTCATGGAAATGGGAACTGGAGAATTCGACTCCGTGTCCAGAGCCATGATTTATGCTGATCAGCCGCCGATGTTCCTGATGCAGGCATTTCAGATGGATCAGGTTGAACGAGTGCCCGCTTCATGGATCAAGGACAACGTCACAGCATGGCTGTCCATGAACTGGAAGCTGGAAGAAACCTGGAAGACCGCAGAATCCATGGTCGACATGTTCCAGGGCCCGGGGGCTCTGGCGAGAATGGTTGACGAGCTGGCTGAGCAGGAACCAGGGATCCACATTCGGAATGACATTATTGATCAGATGGACGGCACGATGCAGTTTGTGACCGCCGGCAGTGGCCGCTCCACATCCACAGGTACAGATGACGTCCTGATCGCCTTCGGCATTCGTGATACACAAAAATTCTCCGACCTGCTGGCAAAGATCACCTCGCAGCCGGGCTTCCCGGGCGAAATGCGTCAGCTTGAGGGAGCCACGATCTACGAACTGGCCCTGGGGCCGGGACAGCCGGCTCTGTCATTCACAGCAGCCAACAACATGTTGATGCTGTCCGTCGGAGGAAATCAGCTGGAGATGGCCCTGAGAAACACTCCGGATGTCCGCCCACTGGCTGAGACTGAGGAATTTGCGGCCGTTCTTGCACACGTTCCGGAGAACGCGGTCGCAATTTCCTATGCTCGCCCCGCCGAACAGTACAAGTCAGTCTACGAGATGTTGCGAAACGATGAAGCTGCCGAGAATTTTCCGGGGGCCGATCAGCTGCTGATGCTTGTGGACTTTTCACTGCTGCCACCGTTTGAGCAGATTGAAAAGTACATGACTCCTGCCGGCGGCTACTGGATCAGCGATGAAAACGGAATCAAGATGGAAAGCTTCACCCTGCCAACGCAGGAATGACATTTCGGTCAGAGATAAGACCGACGAGATGATGATGATCAAGAGGGGCCTGATTTCAGGTCCCTCTTTTTCGTTGACGACTCCCACAGTCCCGCCTCCCGGTCTCAGGTTGCCAGAATTTGCACCTTCCAGCAGAATAGGTGCAGGGTCGGGCTGGAGACAGAGCCGGTCTGCGGCAATTCTTCGAATGCACGTATTACCTCCCGTGGTCGGCATCTCTCCATGGCATCGTCCGAGCAATCAGCAGCCCCAGGCAACAGCGAAGTCTGGACAGTGCAACGCATCCTGCAATGGACGACGAATTTCCTGCAGCAAAAGAATGTCGAATCACCGCGGGTCGAAGCGGAGTTATTGCTCGCCCATGCTCGCAACTGCAATCGCATCAGACTGTACGCCGATTTCAATGAACCGCTCACCGATCAGCAGCGGGCACAAATGCGCGAACTCGTGCAGAGACGTGCAGCTCGCGAACCTCTCGCTTACATCGTGGGCGCAAGAGAATTCTATGGCAGAAGATTTCGAGTCGCCCCGGGCGTCCTCATCCCACGGCCTGAAACCGAATCCCTGATTGACTGCTGCCTCGAACGACTGGGCAGCCCAACAGAACGACAACTGCTGGAAGTTGGCATTGGCTCCGGCTGTATTTCCATCACGCTGTTGTTGCAAAAACCCACACTCCGAATCACAGCCACGGAGATTTCCACGGAAGCAGTCGCCATCGCTCAGGCCAATGCCGCTGACCACAACGTCACTGACCGGCTGAATATTCTTGCCGGCAATGTCCTCGAACCCCTGACGCAGCAGCATGGACGGCGATTCCATGGTCTCGTCAGCAACCCGCCATATATCAGGACCGATGAAATGGCGGAGCTTGCCCCGGAAATTCGGAAGTACGAACCCGAAATCGCCCTCTGTTCCGGAGCGGACGGTCTTGATGTCGTTCGACAGATTTTCCAGCAAGCAGGTGCTCTGCTCGCAGACGGTGCCTTTCTCGCGCTCGAACTTGATCCGTCACAGTGTGAGTCTGTCGCCGAAATGGCTCTGCAACACGGGTTTCGGCAGCCCCGTATTCATCGCGATGCTGCGGGGCTGAAGCGAATCGTGGAAGCAGAATGGGGCGGCTGACGTTCCCTTATTGATTTCTGGAGCAGTACGCTGGGTGTCTTTCGAATAACCGGCCAGGTCCCGCTGCAGGGAGAAGTTCGCACGTGTGGAAGCAAGAATTCGGCACTGCCGGTGCTTGCCGCCAGCCTTGCCGTCTCCGGAGAAGTCCGGCTGCAGAACGTCCCTCAGGTAAGAGACGTCCAGACGATGGTCCAGTTGCTGCAGTCGATGGGCACTTCCACCAGCCGTGGCGACAACAGCAGCTGGATTCTCCGGACCACAGATCAGCTGAACCCCGTGGCAGGCTATGGTCTTGTCAGTCGCATGCGAGCCGGAGTGTGCGTCCTTGGACCGCTGTTGGCTCGCTGGAGAAGGGCAACGGTGGCACTCCCCGGAGGCTGCCGAATTGGCCATCGTCCGATCGATCTTCATTTACGCGGGCTCACCGCTCTTGGTGCCGACATCCGAATTCAATCGGGTTACGTCCACGCGCGGGCAAACGCTCGACTTACCGGAGCTGAAATCAATCTGCTGGGGCCTGCCGGCCCCACCGTCACCGGGACCTGCAATCTGCTCACAGCTGCAGTCCTCGCAAAGGGGAAAACCATTCTGCACGGGGCGGCTCGGGAACCGGAAGTTCAGAATCTCGCCGCTTTCCTGTCAGCTGCGGGAGCGCAGATTGAGGGTGCCGGGACACCCACGATTGAGATTCAGGGGGTGGAACAGCTACGGGCGGTCACCCACCGCATTCCGGCCGACCGAATCGAAGCCGCCACGCTGGCTATCGCAGCGTTGATTACCGGAGGCGAGATCTCGATCCGCGACGCACCTGCCGCTGAGATGCAGGCAGTCATCAACTTACTCGGCGAATCCGGAGCAGTAATTCATGCAACTGACCGGACTTTGAACGTCCGTTCCGCAGGTCGATTGAATGCCGCCAGCATTCTCACAGAACCGTATCCCGGCATCCCGACCGATTTGCAGGCTCAACTGATGGCGTTAATGACCGTGGCACGCGGAACCAGTCGAGTGACTGAGACGATTTTTCCCGAGCGATTTCATCATGTCGCGGAGCTGGGTCGGCTCGGAGCAGTCATTCACAGGACCGGGAACACGGCGGTTGTTGACGGCGTACCTGCCTTAAGTGGAGCCCCTTTGCTGGCAACAGACCTCCGCGCCGGTGCGGCCCTTGTGCTTGCCGGGCTTGCTGCTGTCGGTAAGACAGAGATCGGCGGCATTAGGCATCTGGACAGGGGCTACGACCAGCTTGAACGAAAGATTTGTTCACTAGGCGGCAGAATCCACCGGGAAGTTGAGATCACTGACGAGGGTGATCTGGGCGACGGGGGGCTGAAATTGTCAGAAAGCCTGTGAGTGGGGGCCTAAACACAGGAATTCGGGGGAAAACCCCAAAATACGGCGATTGGCGAGGCCGGATTCGCGGATATCAGAGAGGGGGGAACCCGTGAGACTCCGGACAGCAGATGTCTTCGCGGATTGATTGCAGTTGCTCCCAACTCTACAATCTGCGTGGATTTCCAGAACAGCTCGATGTCTTTGTGGTCGTGATCACAAACGGCAAAGGGAATATTCCGTACCTGATGCGTGTCGGAATCTGCAACCGATCTGAGGCAGTCTGACTGTCGCAAGGGGTCTCAAAGACGACAGCGGCAAAGATCGCAGCAGCGAGGATCAAAGCGGCCCTGCAAGTTCACAACGCGGGGTGCTGCAGAGCTTCGGCGGTCCGTCGGTGAGCAATCCAATCGGCGGCAGAGACGGTACAGATGAACATGGGTCGATGAACAGAATTGGCTGCCTCCATTTGGGGTGCTGGTTGTTGTCATCCACAGGGCTTCCTGGCAGGAAGATCAGCGTCTGGCGGTCCGAACTCAGTCGGTTGGGAATTCGCAAGAATTCTCGCACGCGGTCGTTGCGTGACCATGCACGACTTTGCAGCCATACCAGCCGCCGATTTGTGAAATCAACGACCGGATTATCCGGTTTGCAAAATCAAGCAGCAGGCGGAAGCCTGAAGATCACTTCAGTTTTTTGGGGAATCGAATGCTGAACCAGTCAGCGAAAAACACAGTCTCAGGAATTGATCCGGACGAACTCGAGGAATGGTACGAGTCACTGGAAGACATCCTGCATCGCTATGGTCCTGAAAAGCTCAGAGAACTTCTGGTCAACCTTCAGGAGCGGGCTTACACGCGTGGCGTGATGTTGCCATTCACTGCCAACACGCCGTACATCAACACAATCCACCATACGGATCAGGAAGCATTTCCTGGGAACCGCGAGCTGGAACGTCGAATCAAGAGCATTGTCCGCTGGAACGCCATGATGATGGTGGTGCGTGGCAACACCTTCTTCAAAGGGATCGGCGGTCACATTTCCACGTTTGCGTCATCGGCAACTCTTTACGAGATCGCTCAAAATCATTTCTTCCACGGGCGTACTGAACAGCACACGGGAGACATGGTCTACTTTCAGGGCCATGCCTCACCGGGGATGTATTCTCGAGCGTTTCTGGAAGGTCGACTGACAGAAGATCAGCTGAACAACTTCCGTCGTGAACTACCTGCTGGCGGCGGCCTGTCCAGCTATCCGCACCCGTGGCTGATGCCTGATTTCTGGCAGTTCCCAACGGTTTCCATGGGTCTTGGGCCAATCTGCTCCATTTACCAGGCACGATTTCTGCGGTACATGGAGCATCGGGAATTGCTGGACACTTCAAAATCAAACGTCTGGGCTTTTCTTGGTGACGGAGAATGCGACGAGCCGGAAAGCCTTGGCGCCCTGACTCTCGCTGCCCGCGAGAATCTCGACAATCTCACCTGGGTCATCAACTGTAACCTGCAGCGGCTTGATGGTCCGGTCCGTGGCAACGGTAAGATCATTCAGGAGCTGGAGGCTTCTTTCCGCGGTGCTGGCTGGAATGTCATTAAGGTCATCTGGGGGTCTGACTGGGATCCGCTTCTTGACGCTGACGAAGACGGCCATCTTGTGAAGCGTATGGGTGAGGTTGTCGACGGCCAGTACCAAAAATACACCGTCTCTGAGGGCAGCTACATTCGTGACCATTTCTTCGGTGTGCACGAGAAGATCCTGCAGCTGGTCGAGCATCTCTCTGATCACGAGCTGGAAACGATTCGCCGCGGTGGCCATGACCCCATCAAGGTGTATGCGGCCTATCACACGGCAACGACCCATCAGGGTGCCCCCACAGTGGTCCTGGTGAAGACTGTAAAAGGCTACGGCCTCGGCGATGCCGGTGAAGGAAAGAACGTCGCTCACAACCAAAAAGAAGTGCCGATGAAGGAATTGCGGGAGATCCGCACACGTCTGCACCTGCCAATCAGTGACGAACAGCTGGAAGAGCTGCCTTACTATCTGCCCTCTGATGACAGCCCCGAGATGCAGTATCTGCGGGAGCGTCGCGATGCACTGGGTGGGTTTATTCCGAACCGACTCCCGTGTCATGAGACTCTGACTGTTCCCGGACTGGATGATAAGCTCTGGGCAGCGAAACCACTGCTCTCCGGCAGCGACGGGGCAGAGGGGTCAACAACCTTTGCACTCGGGACAATTGTGCGCGGTTTGATTCGCAACAAATCCGTCGGCCAGCGGATCGTTCCCATCATTCCTGACGAAGCGCGAACCTTTGGAATGGAGGGCTTGTTTGCCCTCTGCGGAATCTACTCCAGCAAAGGCCAGCTGTACGAACCCGTCGATTCCGCCAGCACGATGTACTACAAGGAAGCACGTAACGGCCAGCTGCTTGAAGAGGGTATTAACGAAGCAGGTGCGATGGGATCCTTCATCGCCGCAGGTTCGGCCTACGCCAATCTGGGCCTGAACATGATCCCCTTCTACGTCTTCTATTCAATGTTCGGTTTCCAGCGTGTAGGTGACCTGATCTGGTGTGCGGCTGACACCCGAGTCAAGGGATTCCTGTGCGGCGGAACTTCCGGCAGAACCACGCTGAACGGCGAAGGTCTGCAGCACGAAGACGGGCACAGCCAGCTGATGGCCACAACGGTCCCCACGATTCGTGCGTATGATCCGGCCTGGGGTTATGAACTGGCCGTCATCGTTCAGGACGGTATGCGTCGCATGTATGCTGAGGGTGAAGAAATCTTCTACTACCTCTCAGTCTACAACGAAGCCTACCCGCACCCGGAAATGCCTGCAGACGAGTCTGTTCGCGATGGCATTCTTCGCGGGCTGTATCGTGTCTCGTCAACGGACAGCGGCGAGGCGCAAACCATGCGACCGCAACTCTTCGGCAGCGGCACCATCCTCAGAGAAGCCCTGCGTGCTCAGACAATCCTCAGCGAGCAGTTTGGGATTGGCAGCGATGTCTGGAGCGTGACCAGCTACAGCGAACTACGACGTGATGCGATGGACTGCCAGCACTGGAATGCGCTGCACCCGAATGAGACGCCACGAGTCAGCTATCTGGAACAGCAACTGGCTGATGTCAGCGGACCCTTCATTTCCACCAGCGATAACGTCCGCCTTGTTGCAGATCAGATTCGCGAGTGGATTCCGGGAAGCTACACTGTTCTTGGAACCGATGGATTCGGCCGCAGTGAAACTCGCGAAGAGCTTCGCCGGCACTTCGAAATCGATGCAGAATGCACCGTCTGGGCGACTCTGCGCAGCCTCTCCGCCAGCGGAGATTTCGACAAATCTCGACTTCCGAAGATTCTTGAACAGCTGCAAATCGATCCGGAAAAAATCAACCCGCTTGATGCCTGATCAGTCGATCGTGGTTTCTCGGGTTCCGTACACTCAGTCTTTCATCCTTCACTGAAATCTCGCTACTTATGGCCATCGAATTCAATCTGCCGGAAGTATCTGAAGGCGTCACATCCGTGGATATCGCCGAAATCCACGTCGCCGAAGGGGATGTGATTGAAGCCGGGAAAATCATCTGCGAAGTTGAAACCGACAAAGCAGTTGCTGAGATTCCCTGCCCACATGCCGGTCGAATCGCGAAACTGCTCGTCAGCAGCGGAGACACTGTCGATGTGGGCCAGCTACTGCTGGTGATCGAGGCTGAAGAGACCGCCCCTGCTGCTCCCGCTCAACCTCCGGTACAGCCGGAACCGGCTGCTGCGGAACAGCCCGAGGTGGCGCCGGAGCCACCACCGGCAACGACAGCTTCTGCAGCGACAGAATCTGCTGAAGTGCAGTTCTGTCTGCCGGAAGTTTCTGAAGGTGTCACGCAGGTGGACATTGCAACGTTCAATCTTGCAGTCGGCGACTCCGTCAGTAAGGGAGACATCGTCTGCGAAGTGGAAACTGATAAAGCGGTCGCGGAAATTCCCTGCCCGCACGCTGGAACGGTGACCGCAATTCATACTCAGGCAGGCGCAACGCTCGCCGTTGGCGCACCACTGATCACCCTGCAAACTGCAGCCGCCGCGAAAGCCGCTCCGGCCGCGCCGGCGGCCGCTGCTGCGGCTGCTCCTTCTGAGCCTGCACATCCGCAGGTCGCGCGCGACGGGAATACGCCCCCACCGGGACTCAATACACCGCAAACGGCACCCGCGATCTCTTCCGGAAATCCTCCCAAAAGTGAACGATCGCCCGCTCCCGCCGGACCTGCCACGCGGCGACTGGCTCGCAAACTGGGCGTCGATCTGCACCAGGTCCAAGGAACTGCAAACGGCGGTCGTGTGACGATCGAGGATGTCGAAGGGTGGGTGCGCAATCGCCTGACTTCCGGAACAGCCCCTGCCGCTGCACCCGCTGCACCTGGCTTTGGCATTGTCCAGGCGGCTCCGATGCCCGACTTCAGCAAGTTTGGGCCGATTGAAAAACAGCCCATGAATCGCATCTTCCGTACTGCAGCGTCAAACCTGCATGCGGCATGGGTCACCATTCCACACGTGACTCAGCATGATCTGGCCGACATCACCGAACTGGAAGCGGCTCGCAAACGCTATGTCAAAGGCAACCCAAACGCTCCCAAAATCACGATGACCGCCATCATCATTAAGGCCGTGGTTGGTGCCCTGAAGGCGTTCCCAACCTTTAATTCCAGCGTGGATATGGAAAGCGGCGAGCTGATCGTCAAGCAGTACTACCACATTGGCGTGGCGGTCGACACACCCAACGGACTTGTTGTCCCCGTCATCCGCGACTGTGACCAAAAGAATATTCTCCAGGTCGCTGCTGAACTGTCCGACATCGCCGTGCGAGCACGGGATCGCAAGTTGAAGGCCGAAGACATGCAGGGCGGAACCTTCACCATCACCAACCTCGGGGGAATTGGTGGAACGGGATTCACTCCCATCGTCAATTATCCGGAGGTCGCCATTCTGGGGATGTCCCGATCCATCAAACAACTGGTCATGAACAACGGACAGGTGGACGAGCGATTGATGCTGCCACTGTCTCTGTCCTACGACCACCGTGCCATCAACGGTGCCGACGCCGCACGCTTCGTCGTGAAGCTCTCCGGCAGCCTGACGAATTTCCTGGAGCTGTTTTGATAGCGGTTCAACAGAGACGACGAAAGCCAGCTGCTGAACTGCAGCTGGCTTTTTTTTTGGAATGGACGTCGCTTCGTCCAAAGCGGCGCACACGTTGCGGACCAGGAATTAAGGCGCCTGTTGCGGCCATGCAGGAGAATCTTTCGCCAGCCTGCTGTATTCCCGCTGCAGCAGCCGGACAAGTTCTTCATCACGCTCCGGGACCTGACCGTGCAGATTTCTTGTCTCGCCCGGATCCTCGTTCGCATCGTAAATCTCAAAGTCCGTCAGCTTCGCCTGCTGCACCTCCAGCAATCGGGCGGCGGTCAGATTGGAGTATCGGGGCAACTGCCCGGAATTCAGTCTTGCCAGCACCTTCCATTGCCCGTGCCGCATGGCCACCCGCGCATCGTTGATCCCGTTGTAATACGCCCAGACCAGCGGGGTTGTTCGTTTGAGAGCCACTCCGTCGCACAGCAGTGAAACCAGACTGACCCCATCCGGTTGACAGGATTCGGGCAGAGTTCCGCCTGCCAGTTCCACTGCTGTGGGCAACAAATCCAGTGCTGACACTGGAGTATCATCAACACGTCCGGCAGTGATTACGCCGGGCCAGCTGGCTATTCCGGCAACATGAAAGCCACCGTCATGTGTGTGCAGTTTCATTCCCCGCAACGGACCGGTGACTCCCCACGAACGGGAGGCACGGCGATATCGATTCAGAGTCTCCGGACCATTGTCCGAACTGAAGATGACCAGGGTGTTTTTCCGCACATTGAGCCGTTCCAGCGCATCCAGCAGACGGCCCGCAGCACGATCAAGGTTTTCCACATTTGCGAAGTACTGAGCCTGATCATCAGTAAAGCTCATCGCTCGATACTGCTCGACAAGGTCTTCCGGTGATGCGACCGGCTCATGAGGTTCGTGAAATGCGACATAGGCAAAGAAGGGCCGTTTGTTGGATTCGGTCTTTCGGGTATCGAGCCAGCCGATGACCTCGTCCACCACGACCTGACAGCTAAATCCGTCAATCTCCCCAACCGCGCGTCCATTCCTGACGAAGTTCGAGGGGTTCCTGTGCGACGGGGCGGCATTATTCTGCGTCGCAAACCAGTGATCAAAACCGGCGGCATCCGGCTGAGGCTGACCGACGGTATTGAACTGACTGTTGCAGTGCCACTTTCCTGACAGGCAGGTGTCGTAGCCCTGCTGTTTCAACAGTGCGGGAAGGGTGACTTCTTCTTTTCGCAGATGGACAAAGTTTCTTCCGTCAGGACGCGGCGGCTGATCTGCGCTGGCAGGCGGAATCCAGTCATAGACACCGGCACGGTTGGGCGAGCGCCCCGTCAACAGCCCGACACGGGACGGTGAACAGACCGGTGCCGCCGAATAGAAATTGGTAAACCGCACTCCCTGTTCAGCCAGACGGTCAAGATGGGGAGTCCGGATCAGAGGATGTCCGTAGCAGGCCAGATCTCCGAATCCCAGATCGTCGCACAGGATGACAACAATATTGGGTTGATCCGCTGGACTGAATGCGGGGCTTGTGGCAACAAGGAAGGCCGTCAACAGGATCAGCTGATGTGGTAAGTGCAGTGAGACGTGCATTGAAGCTCCGTGGAAAAGCAGGGACGAACGAGAGATCACTTCTGACAGCAAGGAAATACGCAACTGCAACGGGGCTCAAAATCAGCATCAGATTTCTGGCTTTGGTGATTCCCGCAGCGAAATTGGACCGAGTATTGCCCGACGAATTTCCGAAGAGTACTCTGCAGAAACTCATACGCGAAACAGGAAACCGAAGCAAATCATGGCTCTGCGAGTCACCAATCTGCGTACCCCCGTGGAACTTCCGGAAGATCAACTTGCGGAAGCGCTTGCGCAATCGCTTGGTGTTTCCTGCGATCGAATTCCGTCCCTGCGAATCCTTCGCAAGAGTCTGGATGCTCGCAACAGACGACGCCTCGAGTTTGTTTACTCCCTCGCATTGACGGTGCCCGAACCCGAACAGTCGGCCTTCCGCAGTCGCGGCGACGTGCGAATCGACCATTGGGACGAGCCGTCTTTTGAAGATCCCTCTCCTGGACAGCAGCCGCTGCCGGAGCGTCCGGTCGTCATCGGTTCCGGACCCGCTGGTTTGCTGGCAGGATATTACCTTGCCATGCGGGGCTATCGCCCGCTGATCCTCGAACGCGGTCAGGCAGTGCGTGAGCGAGTACCGGCAGTGCGGAAATTTGACACCGGCGGGGAACACGATCCGGAAAACAACTACCTCTTCGGCGAGGGCGGAGCAGGCTGTTTCAGCGATGGGAAACTGACCTGCCGGATCACGGGGCCGGATGTTGACTGGGTGCTTCGTAGTTTCGTCAAGTGCGGGGGACGCCCGTCTCTGATCTACGAACATCGCCCGCATCTTGGCAGCAACAAGCTTCCGATGATTTGCAGAAACTACCGGCGTCTCACCGAAGCACTTGGCGGTGAATATCGTTTTGGATGTCGGTTTGAAGGTCTGGACGTCCGCGATGGCAGCCTGCGGGGATTGCACACGTCTTCCGGCTACATCCCCACCTCCGTCTGTGTTCTGGCCATCGGACACAGTGCGCGTGACACCTATGAAAAGCTGCATGAGCAGGGCTTGCCCATGCAACAAAAAGCTTTTCAGCTGGGACTTCGCATTGAACATCCGCAGGAACTGGTCAATCAACGGAAATATGGACAGGACAGTTACCTGTCGTTGCTTGGTGCTGCGGACTATTCTCTGGTTGCAAAGGGACAGCGAGATCTGTTCACCTTCTGTATGTGTGCCGGAGGGATTGTGATTCCCAGTATTTCTGAGCCAAACCGGTACTGTTCCAATGGAATGAGCAACTCGCGACACGACACGCCGTTTGCAAACAGTGGGCTCGTCGTGACACTGGATACAGACCAGTTTGGCAGCAACCACCCGCTGGCTGGCGTGCATTTACAGCGACACTATGAATCCCTGGCGTTCGAACTGACAGGACGCAGCTATCTGGCCCCGATTCAACGGGCGACGGATTTCCTGAAAGACCGCACCCCATCGCCTTCGGAACAGATTCCCTCGTCGTGCCAGCGCGGAACGCGACCGTCTCCGCTGGCCGGTCTGCTGCCTCCACCAATACTCTCGGCAATCCGTGCCGGACTGCCGGTGATGGATCGTCAGTGGCGGGGCAGTTATCTGAAGGACGCGGTTCTGGTCGGGCCGGAAATGCGTGGAAGTTCCCCCGTTCGCATGGACCGCGACCGCATCACTATGCAAACGCCGGGAATCTCCGGATTGTACCCGTCGGGTGAAGGCGCCGGATACGCAGGCGGAATTGTCACCGCAGCCGTCGACGGTCTCCGCGCTGCACGCAGCATTGTCGCACGTTATCAATGCCCTGATGCCGCAGCAGTCAATTAAGTTCCCGCGGCTGTATTCTGGATTTCCAGCCTTCGATCAAGTACACCGCAGGCAGGTTCGTGCCCATTTTCTCTCTGTTCCGCCTTCAGGAAACACCACATGACCAACGCTCCAGAGAATCTTCACATTCTTGCCGTTCATGCGCACCCTGATGACATTGAGTTTCAGTGTGCGGGAACGCTGCTGAGACTGCGACAGCTGGGATGCCGCATTTCTGTGGCCACGATGACTCCCGGCGATTGCGGAAGCGCAGAACATTCCCAGGACGAAATCGCGGCGATTCGGCGAGCGGAAGCGGCGGCCGCAGCGGAAATTCTGGACGCGGAGTACACCTGCCTCGAATTTCGCGATCTGTCCATCGTCTTCGATAATGACAGCCGCCGGCGAATGACGGAGTTTCTTCGTCGCACAAAGCCGGACCTGATCTTCACCGCTCCCCCGGTGGACTACATGCACGACCATGAAATCACCAGTGCACTGGTACGAGATGCCTGCTTTAACGCGTCCGTCCCCAACTACCGCACTCGACAGTGGGATCCCGCGCCGCCCGCAAATAAAATCCCGTGGCTGTACTACGTTGACCCGGTCGAGGGCACCGACCATTTTGGGAACCGTCAGCCAGTGGACCTGATTGTCGACATTACGGAACAGTTTGATCGCAAGTTTCAGGCACTTGCCTGCCACGCCAGTCAGCGGGAATGGTTGCAGCGGCAGCATGGAATGGACGAGTACACCGAGGCAGGCCGACGCTGGAGCAGTGCCCGCGGCGAACAGGTGGGAGTTCAGTACGGCGAAGGCTTTCGGCAGTACGTCGGACATCCGCATCCCACGTCAAATCTGCTGGCTGAACTTCTGGGTTCGGCTGCGAAAAGCGTTGAGACCTGAGCGCAAACCGGACTGACCAGGCAGCGAGCAAGTGACGGCTGCGGAACGCCCGGCCGCTGTGCTGGGGAGTGCTCACCGAATGCAATGAACCACGGAGGAATCGCCCGAGCAGCAGCGCTACCCGAGCAGCAGACTGATCAGTGCTCGCCGTCGGCATGCTCCGCGGCCGCCTCAGCCCCCTGATCGAATGGTCGGTTTGTATCGGACCGGGAAACAATGGAAGACCAGCTCCACCAACTGGCAATTCCCATGGCCAGGATCGTGTACAAAAACAATGCCGACAACATCTTCCCGATGTCTCCGCCAGCCTTCACATCATCAGCAGAAAACTGTTCTACCTCGGTGACACTGAACAGTTCGTTGTCTGCTGGGGCAGCAGGCTCATGAGTAGCTTCGTCAGACATACAATTGACCTCAAAAAACGCTCGTACCCGATCGCCGAAAAATCTGCTTGCTTCCCGTCAACCGAAAGACGGAAGCAATTCACTGGTGAGGCAGAGCAAGTTCGCTGCCAGCCAGACTGGGCAGCATAAACCGCGAATGAACTCGCTGTCATCGGATCATCGGCCGAGTTTGCGATTTTTTGGAAGCTGAAACTCCGAAATTGATCGCGCCGGACAGTTTCCGCAGGGCTGAGACACAGCAAAACGCATCAGGCCTTCTCAAGTCAGGACGGTTCACCAGCGAATCCGCCCTGAGAAAGCCGCCCCGGCACAATCGCCATCTGGGGGCGGCTGAACAGTCTGAACGATTTTTCCCAGCGCCATCGGTTCACGCAATATTCATCAATAAACAACCTTCCATTCGCATTCCGACAGCAGTATGCCGCCGTGGTTTTGGTGCGGTGTCGAGGTTTGGTACCGCAAAGCTGAGGAAAACCGCTTTCACCAAGATG
>JAFMMM010000355.1 GCA_017859815.1 Planctomycetota bacterium
GAACGACTCTCCGTCGATGTGCGGTGGCCAGTCCTGTGCCACTGCAATGGAGCCCGCTGCAGAAAAACTCGCTGCAGAAAAACTCGCTGCAATGAAAACCACCACGGACAGTATCCCAACGCGGCGTGTCTGTCTGTTTGCCAACATCAAGTACTCATCCGACTGCTCGATCATGACAATTCTTCCTATAACAGGGAGCCACGCTCTGCTGCTGTCATGCTGAAGGAATGACAGCAGCAGGTCTGGAGTGAATTCCGGTCACTCCTGTCTTGCCCAATCCGGGCGATTGACTGTAATTGTCTGCGGAGAAATTACCAGCCTGCAATGAGAGAACACATGTCACCAGAAAACGCGTCTACGGATCCGCCAGTCCCTGAAACCGCAAAGCCCACCGCCGGAAAGGCGGGGCAAACGCTGGCCCTGCGACTGTGGCCTGCATGGCTCGTCTGCTTCGTCATGCTGTCATGCATGATCACCACTGTCACGTCCTCCATTGACAACCGTTCGCGGTTTATGGTGATGATGGCCGGGCCGCTGGTTTGCTGCCTGCTGTTCATTCTGTACGTAATCCTGTTCAGCCGTCTTCGCTGGAAGGAAATCCTGCTGCTGTCCCTGTCCGCAGTGATTGCGCCCGCTCTGTGCGTGTCGCTCAGTGTTCAGGAGTCTCCGCTTTATACCGCCCTGTGGGTCTACGCGGTGCCGCTGGCAATCTTCACAACCACCGCCGGTCTGTCCCTGTTCTGCGATTCGCCCCGTCGGATCCGTAATACATCTCGGTTGCTGTTCGTCGGCTGGATGCTGTTTACGCTGGTTCGTGTCGATGGTTTTGACGGCTCCTACTATCCGGAGTTTGCCTGGCGTTGGACCCCCGTGCATGAGCAGACGCTTGCAGCATTGCCGCAACAGTCGGAACCAGTGGCGACGCGGGAAACGACGGAGATTCCGGTATCTGTGCCGGCGGAGTGGCCCCGATTTCGCGGATCAGCGAAAAATGGAATCTCAACAGCCGACCTGACTCCGCTTGACTGGAAAACCCAGCCCCCCGAGATCCTCTGGAAGATTCGCGTTGGTCCGGCATGGTCATCGTTTTCCTGCAGTGGAAAGCGTCTGTTTACGCAGGAACAACGCCACGAACAGGAATATGTCAGTTGCTATGACGCAGCGGACGGTTCACTGATCTGGAGTCATGCGGACAACACACGATTCGAAGAAGTCGTCTCCGGGTCGGGCCCCCGCAGCACACCTACGGTGATCAACGGACGCGTTTTTGCATTAGGCGGTCGAGGTCTGCTGACCTGTCTCGATGAGGAAACCGGGGCCGAAGTCTGGCAGCGCGATTTCGTCATGGAATTTGGTGCCGATCCGCCCATGTGGGGCTTCTCCGGTTCGCCGGAACCGGTCGATGACAAGATCGTCGTTTACGTCGGAGGCGAGAAGCACGGCCTGACAGCATTCGACATGGAATCGGGGGAGGTCCGCTGGTCATTTCCGTCTCGAGGCATGAATTACACCACGGTGCAGACAGCGAAACTGTGTGAAACACCCTGTCTGCTGTTCTGCGACGGGGCAGGAGTGCACGCACTGGACCCAGCCACGGGGCAGCCCTGTTGGACGTTCAAACCGACCGGCTATGAGCAAACCCCAATGGTGGATCCACAACAGTTCGAGAATGGAGATCTGCTGGTCGCACTTGGCGATGGGGCCGGAGTCTGTCGTTTACAAGTGACACGAACAGAAAGCGACGAAGGATCACCATGGAAAATCACCGAGTTGTGGTCTTCGCGATTCCTGCGACCCTCATTCAATGACAGCCTGATTTCCAATGACCTGGTGTTCGGATTCAATCAGGCTGTCTTCTCGTGCATCGATGGCCAAACGGGGAAGCGACTGTGGCATGGAGGTCGCTATGGCTTTGGGCAGGCGATCCTGCTTCAGACCACCGGTCAAATCATTGTCGCAGCCGAAAATGGGGATGCAGTCCTGTTAAGAGCCACGGGAGACGGCTTGCAGGAACAACACCGAATCAGCGTGCTGAACGGCAAAACCTGGAATCATCCCATCGTTGCCAACGGATGCCTGTATCTGAGGAACGGAGCAGAGGCGGTGTGTCTTAAACTGACCACTGCATCTTCGACTGCCCCGGCCGTTGCCAGTGTCAAACCGGTGCGTTAACGGAGACGACTTGTGTTTGTTCAACAGGTACGGCAGACGTAGTTTCCAGCAGGCAGCGTTCCGCATGCTCCAGAATGCGGCGATCATACTCTTCCGTGGCAGTGTCTCTGGCCTGATTGTGCCTCGCTTGTGACACCGACCACACCCGGACATCCGGCCCCAGCATGTGGGTCAGCGAAGCAGAGATTTCCGGAGTGATGTAAGTGTCTGCCGCACCGGAGATTAACAGCACCCGATCGGATTCCAGTCCGTCAACCTCGTCGTGCAGATTGATGTAGCGGCAGTTTCTGGCTTTCTCACTGCTCGCGACGGCACACCGAATTGTTCGCTGAACGTGCCATTCCGGAACCAGTCGATACAGCCAGCGAGGCAGAAACAGGTCCGCAAAACGGTCCGCAAAAAATCGCATCGTCGAGAGAGTGGAAAACGCACTATCGGCGATGACGCCACGAACTTTGGGATAGCGTCCGCCAGTCGTGAGTGCGGCGACACCGCCACGGCTGACGCCATAGGCCAGAATCGGCAGCGTGCTGAGACGAGGATGTGATTCCACAAATTCCAGTGCCGCGGCCACGTCCAGCATCTCATATTCTGAAAGCCAGTGCAGTGGTGAGTATCCCATTTGGCACTCACTGTCACCGTGACCGCGAAAGTCGACGGACAACACCGAATAACCGCGACGGATCAAGGCGCTGCAGTAAAACGGTGCCAGCCAGCGACTACCGGTCATCTCCGGAAAAAACAGAATCAAGCCCGGGCTGTGGTCGTGATCTGCGTTCCAGAGAGATCCAAACAACTGGACGCCGTCCGATGTTTTGAATTGAACCTGCTCAGCGGTAAAATCCATCTCCACCACCGGTACCCGAAAAGAAGGCATTTTTTCGAATCGGGCAGCAATTCTGGAAGTGAGCCACGGATTGACAAGCTTGCGATCCAGCACCAGCACAGCCAACAATGCACACACGGCAGAGATCAGAATGGTTGGACCAGAAAGCATTCCCACGGATTCCTCAATTCGCAGACTCTGAAATCCAGCGGCCGTATG
The DNA here is from genome assembly GCA_017859815.1 of Planctomycetota bacterium. Classification (GTDB taxonomy): domain Bacteria; phylum Planctomycetota; class Planctomycetia; order Planctomycetales; family Planctomycetaceae; genus SXXK01. The sequence continues at coordinate 3,218 of JAFMMM010000355.1, forward strand.
CAACGGTTCTGAATATGACGGAACCTCATCCTTCAACAGCGGTCAAACTGCGTCAATCTCGATACGCCGCAATAATCAGGGCCACGTTCTGACCACCAAATCCAAAGCTGTTTGACAACGCTGCAGTCAGCTTTTTTTCTCGCGGCTGATTGGGAATGTAATCGAGGTCACAGTCCGGATCCGGTGTCTCGTAGTTGATGGTTGCCGGAAGCACTCCGTCACGAATAGCCAGCAGACAAGTGATCGCTTCAACCGCACCGGCGGCAGCGATCAAATGTCCCATCATGCTCTTAATACTTGACACTGGTGTCTTGTAAGCGTGCTCACCCAGCCCCCCCTTGATGGCCATGGTCTCAACCTGATCATTCACCCGAGTGCTGGTCCCGTGAGCGTTCACGTAACCGATTTCCTCGCGGTTAATCTTCGCATCTGCAAGTGCCATCCGAATACAATTGATCGCGCCTCGACCTTCAGGATGGATGTCTGTAATTCGATAAGCGTCGGCGGTCGAGCCGTAACCTCGGATCTCCCCGTAGATCTTCGCACCTCGTGCTTTGGCGTGCTCCAGTTCCTCGAGGATCAGCATACCGGCCCCCTCACCCAGCACAAAGCCGTCACGATTCAGGTCAAACGGACGCGAAGCTGTCTGTGGCGAATCATTTCGCTCGGACAGGGCCGTCAACAAGTTAAAACCTGATACACCAAACGGATGGATCATGCTGTGAGCACCGCCGGACAGCATCACATCAGCATCACTCCGCCGGATGATCTCGGTCGCTTCACCAATTGCCTGGCTGGATGCTGCACATGCCGTGAGACAATTCAGATTCGGCCCCTGAGCGTTGAACACACTGGAGAGGTGTGCGGCCGGCATATTCGGCTCCAGTTCCAGTTCGTACCGGGGATTCATCCGGCAAATAAAGCTCTCTGTGAAGTTGCTAACATCGACTTCACCACTGCGACTTGCTTCCGCCACCAGTGACATGAACTGAAGAAAATGCTGTTGCCCCTCACCAGCCCCAAGGTAAATACCAAAACGCGCGGGGTTGAAATTATTGCTGTCCTGAAAGCCGGAGTCAGCGACTGCTTCTGCCGCAGCACCCAGTGCGAACCGGGAGTTGCGTCCGGCATCCACGAAACGATCAGCATTGGAGATGCGAGACTCAAAGTCGTAGTCGCGAACCTCAGCCGCAAACTTCGTCGGGAACTCAGACGCATCAAAATGCGTGATAGGGCCAACACCGTTACGGCAGGCTTGCTGCGATTCCCAAACTGTCTTTACATCGTTGCCGATCGGCGTTACCGCACCGACACCAGTCACCACTACTCGCCGTTTCATCTCGTACTCCAGTCGACCAGAATCCAAATGGGATTCGTAAACACGATTTGTGTGCAGCCGATTACTCGTTGCCTGCCGCCTCGGCGTCACTGCCGTCACCGGCTTTTCCGACCGTCAGAATATCAAGCAGATTCATACGGAAAACAAAATTCTTCTGGTCGATCTGGCTGAACTGCGGATCGTCGGTCGCCAGGTGAGCAAAAACAATCTCCCCGGACGCTACTTCCCGATCGCCAACGCGTGCCTCCACGCTGACAGTTCCGCCCTCCTCCCGAGCATCTTCCAGCACTGCTTCGTATGTCAGCTGGTCACCCGGGCAGGCCCAGCTGTGAAATGTGACTTTCGGCACCTTCGCGAGAACCACATTGTACTTGAAGTCATTGTGCTCCCCGAGCAGGATGCCGCCAGTCTGAGCCATCCCCTCGATCATGAGTGAAGCTGGCATGACCGGAAAACCAGGGAAGTGATCATGCAGATGCTCTTCGGCAAGCGAAACATTCTTGACAGAGACCGCTCGCTTCCCTGATTCAAATTCCACAAACCGATCAACCCAGTACCAGCGCATTCGGTATATCCCTGCTGTCCGCCGTCCTGCGACGGTCACTACGTTTGCTGCGGCGAAGTCAGCCTGTTTGTCTTCTCCGCAAATCTCTGGTCTCGAACCGGACGCTCAGCTGTTGAGCATGTGTCCCAGCCGGACCAAAGGAAACAAAATACGTTGTCATGTAGTTCCCCGCTGGAAGTCCCGTTCCCGAGCACACGGTTGCACACAGACAACGCCGCTCCCAGTACCAGCCGTCTGAAAACGACGTCTGCCGTTCAGGGCTGATGCTCAGGTGTCACCAGGAGCCGAGACACCTCTGTTGGAATGACTGCCACAGACCTGTACGCACACAAGCCCGAATGCAAAGCACTCCGTGTACTGTGCTCAGGACGTGGCATCAGCCGACACCCAGGAACACATCTGACAGGCCCCCGTACCAACAGGGTCCGTACCAACAGGGCCCAGTACCAACAGGGCCCAGTACCAACAGGGCC
>JAFMMM010000356.1 GCA_017859815.1 Planctomycetota bacterium
TGCCTGAGCCATTTTTACGGACGATCCGCCGCAGAAATGGCTCAGGCATTCGCCGTCTCAGGACTGTGAGCAGAGTCCTGGTTGCAGCGTTTTGCCAACGGTGTAAGAACCTTCGCAGCGTAACGAAGCGCGCCAGGCTCCACGCTTTGTCGATCGCTGCGCCGTTGATCATCCCCGTGCATCGGGGCTCAGGAATGCGACGCGCATCAGTCCCTTTGCGACATGACCCGCTGGCTTCAACAGCGTCCGGTGGCTTCAACGGCCTCGCATTCGCACAGGAACAGTCAACTCAGACTTCGCGGACAACCAGCGTCTTCTCCGCGGACTACTCAGGCTGGAACATTCCGTCCATCGGGTCCTGAGGATTGGGAACTCCGCCCTGACTATCGTAGAACTGACCTCTGTTGAAGTCGTCGTCAGGTGTCGTGTTCTCGTCAAAGGTTTTCACGGCATCATCCTGTGCAGGTTGCGAATCCAGCGGTTGCACTACGGCGCCGGGCTGCCCCATATAACCGCCCGGAACTCCATAAGTTCCCGGAGCAGGATATTGCTGGTGCATCATCGGATAGCAGCCGATTGAAAACGAGATCAGCATGGCTGCTGCACAACGCAAGTAAAACCTGAACATCCTGTCGGTTTCCTGCCAGAAGTTTGCGTGGGTTCCCGAGTCATTCCGCCAGCATCCTCACCAGCAGAATTCGGCAGTCCCTGCAACAGGGAGCCAATGATCGGCAACTTTTGCCGAAGATCTAACGAATTCCCCCCCATCCTGTCCAGATCAATTTTTCTTCGCCTTCTTCCGTGCGATTCCAGAGCCCCCGACATAACGTCGATGGAAACATCATGACAGCAGGAAATCCCTCCCTTTTCCAGTCCGGCGCAGTTGAGCTGGACGTCGCACAATGACAGGATAGCACTTGTTCAATGACCTTGTCCGGCAAAGAAAAATGGTGATGCACCACACACGACTGATCAATGCGGCGAGCCGCGTGACCGTTCGAATCTGCCTGCTGTTGATCGTGTTCTCATGCAGCGACAGCCACGGCGCCGAACCACCTCTTCGACTGCGGGTTCTCACATGGAATATTCACCATGGCCTTGGAGTAGACGGGAAACTGGATCTTGCCCGAATTGCAAACGGCATTCTGGAATGTCGGCCGGACTTGGTTGCGCTGCAGGAGGTAGACCAGCTCGCAACCCGCAGTAACTCCACGGACCAGCCGGCGGAGCTGGCTCGACTGACCGGGTTACAAATGGCCTTCGGTGACAACATCCCGCTTCAGGGAGGCCGCTACGGAAATGTGATTCTGTCACGATTCCCGATCACGACGGTCAGAAACCACCTGCTGCCCAATCATCGCAACGGTGAGCAACGCGGCGTACTGCAGGCCAGCATCGCCGTGACCAGTCAGGACCGCCCCATTCTCTTCCTGGCCACTCACCTGGATCACCGCCCCAACGACTCTGAACGGATAGCTTCCGCAGCATTCATCAATGGGTTGGTGGAGTCAGCTCAGACGCCTGCACTACTGGCAGGGGATCTGAATGCGGTTCCTGACAGTGCAGTACTGCAGCGGCTGAACGAAGCATGGAAGCCCGCTCAGCAGCAACCTTCCCTGCCAACCGTTCCGGTCGATCATCCCACTCGCCAGATTGATTATGTCCTGACCGGAATCCGGAATGATTGGAAGCAGGTTTCGGCAGAAGTTCTTCCGGAGGCACTGGCTTCAGATCATCGAGCTCTGCTGGTGACGATTGAGATGGCTGCCCCCTGAGTTGTTCGGCGGGAGGCCTCGACACCGCGGAACCGCCCCCAGCCGGGTTCGCTGCGATTGCCTAATCGGGAATTGCTGTGGCCGTTGCCCGACCTTCAATCAGTGTCAAAATCGAATTGAACTCGGGAACAGGAAACTCCGTCCTGGTGCCTCCCGGCCAGTGCACAACCAAACGCTGCACTTCAGCATCGGCCGGAATCCCAAACAGCAACAACTCCGACGATGTTGAGGCGTAACTTCCACCACCTTTGACCTGTCGTGTCATGCTGTGTTTCCTGAGCTGCAGTTCGACAACAGCTCCCACCGGGTGTCTGGATGCGGCTGTTCCAATTAATCTGAAGCTCAGCCAGTTGGATTCGCCCGAACAACGATTCTCCAACAGTTCCACCGGAGTATTCACAGGAGAGATCCCAATGTCAGCGCGACCGTCATGATTCCAGTCCAGAACGACCAGCCCGCGGCCTTCTCGAGACTCAGAAAACGGTGACCGCGGATCACCACCTGTTTCCTCAAACCACGTTTGGTTCTGGTTCTCCAGCAGCAACATGCGTTGCCGCACCGCGGAGTGTGCCGGGTGTTTGACAACATTTCCGTTCGCGACGACAACATCAGAATCCCCATCCCGATCGAAGTCCTGGAATGCTGTCCCCCAGCCCACATATAACGCAGGGATCGACGCAACGCCGGTTAACTCGCTCACGTTACGGAACAGCCAATCCCCCTGGTTGCGGTAAATTGCAAAACTCTCATGTTCAAAATTCGCTGACCAGAGATCCGGCCGACCATCCCCGTTGAAGTCGCAGACGTCGACACCCATACTGGCGTCAGGAGTTCCACGACTGCTGACACCCGCACCACTGCGAACTGTGACATCTTCGAAAGATCGCCCCTCCTCGTTGCGGTAAAGATGATTGGTCATGACGTCATTACCGACGTAAAGATCGACATCCCCGTCCAGGTCCAGATCCGCAGCCACCACCCCCAGCGCCTTACTGTGACTATTGACGCCCCAGTGATCAGCTGCATCCCGGTATCCCCCCTGCCCGTCGCTCAGCAGCAATTGATCCGGCTGTCCGTTAAACAGTCGAGGGGAACAGTTATCTCGAGTGACCCCGTCTTCGGCATAGCACGGCGGATCGTTCTCAAACGACCAGTCCACGTAGGTCGCGATAAAGATGTCCGCAGCTCCGTCACCACTGAAATCTGCACTCGCCGCCGAAACACACCACTGGCCGTCGCAGGACGCCAAACGCCCCGCTGAATACCACGTTCCGTCACCCGCATTCAGATAAACCTCTGCACCACCGTACCCGCAAAGAACAAAATCAGTAAAGCCGTCACTGTTCAGATCCGCGGCTGAAACTCCATGGTGATACAGTTCTGTTTCAGGAAGTACAGTGGCTGCCGCGATAAGATCAAACCGGTCGCTTCTGTTTCGCAACAAGCTGATCGGCCGTGATAGAACACTCCGATTCCCGAAGTCACCGCCGCCGGCAATCACCAGGTCATCCCAGCCGTCACGATCCACGTCAATGGCGGCCAGTCCGCTGCCGAGAGATTCGAGAATGGTGGAGTAGTCTCGTTCTGATCCGTTGGCGGGAATCACCTCCGGAACCAGTTCTGCAGACAGTCGCTCGAAAGGCATCGCCGTCACAGCCGCCGGCGACTCCGGTGCAGTTTCTCCGCCACCACGCTTTGCACCATCGCGGGCGGCGATCACTGCAGCCGGAATATCCCTGTTCGCATCCTCGTTTCCGCCAATTCCACTGTCGCCGGATGGCTGTTGAGTACAACCGCACATAATCAGAAGCTGCAGACCGGCGAGATTCAGTCGAAGCAGACTGAGGACTGGAAACCGCAGCAGTCCAGCAGACGGTTCACCGTGCCCATTCATGGTAACTGCCCCCGCGTGATCAACGCCGCAGCTTCCGCCTGCATCTCAGCGTCGGCGGCGGCCATCCCAGCGGCAGCTCTTGCCCACGTTCCAGCCAGTTCAAAACGCTGCATGCGATAAGCCAGTCTGGCCAGCTGCAGGCGCAGCTCTGCATTCTCTGTGTCGCTCACGAGTTGCTGGTGCAGAGCCGTAAACTGTTCATGCACTGCAGCCCACTCGTCAGCTCGGCTGCGAGCGGCTGCCGCGTCCTCACTACGCCCGGACGACGCCAACAAATCCGCCAGTCGCAGGTGCGCTTCGAGTTCCGCAGGATGGTCAGCCAGGACCTGCTGCAGCAATTCAATCGCAGCAGCTGTCTCACCGTTCAGATCCATCAACTGAGACTTCATCACCAGCGCCGTCACCTGATCCGGATCTTCAGACAGCACAGCCTTGATCAGTGTAGCCGCCTGATCATAACGCCGCAGACTGAAGTGACATTGAGCACGAATCAGCTGCAGCTCTTTTCGTTGACTGCCACTGTCGGCCTGTCGCAGCGCAGCTTCATATCGTCGCAATCGGATCAGACACTCACAGAATCCCGCAATCACTTCGTCACGCAGATCCTGACGATCCGGCAACAGGTTCAGGGCGGCCTCGTAACGAGGAACAGCATCTTCAAACTGCTCGTAGTCGCTCAGAATTGTTGCCATCATGTAAAACGGCCGAAAATCATCGCGACTCAGATTCGTCACCTCCTCCAGCTGGTCCAGAGCCAGCTCCATCGCACCAATGTCATAATAAGCTGCCGCCAGAAGTCGCCTTTCCTCCTCCGCAGATGGATTCCATTGCAGAGTCTGCAGCAACATCGGAATGGCCTCTGAGAATCGTCCCAGATCCAGCAAAATCCGAGCTGCTGTCTGCCACGCCACCCCCCGGGTCTGTTCATCTTCCCCGGCACCGCTGAGAGCAATCAGGGCATCCTCGAATCGCCCCTGCTGGTTCAGTCGCTGACCGTCCAGCAAATCTCCCCACGCTGCAGTCCCTCTTCCCAGTCGCAGCTGGCGAATGATCTGACGAACATTGTCAATTCGCCCCTCGCTTAATTCCCGCAAGCCCTCCGCATAGCGATCCGATGGCAGCACGGTCGAAGAATTCAACCGCAGCGCAACCGCAAGAATCAGCAACACAGAAAACAGCACAATTCGAGAACGTTTCATGAGGCCCGGTTCTCTCTTCCCCGTCGAACTCAGGAATACAAACGGGAAAACGGCAACGAAACCACAACGACGCGGAGATGTGTACAAATGAACAAAATTCGCACCGCAACGCGCGGACCCAGACGGAACAGAGACCTTCGGAGAAACCGAATTCCTATGCGATCAAACGAGACAATCTTGCGAAGTATGATTTTCAGGGATAGGATCCGACCGTGTCAACAATCGGATGATTCCTGACGATAGCAAACCAGCATTCTCACGGAATCCTGACTTCTGTCCGCCAAAAATCGGCTGAACAACGCCAACGGACACCGACTGACACCCAACCCCACCTATTCAGTAATTTTCACTGGCAGATTTCCGATTCGACTCAGCCTGCCAGTTCACCCACAGGAAAGCCCACACAATGAAAAGGAACCGTCGGTTCAGTCGTGGATTCACGCTGATCGAACTTCTTGTCGTGATTGCAATCATTGCGATTCTTGTTGCATTGTTGCTTCCAGCTGTTCAGCAGGCTCGCGAAGCTGCTCGCCGAACTCAGTGCAAGAACAACCTGAAACAGCTTGGAATCGCGCTGCACAATTATCATGACACACACGGAAAATTTCCTCCCGGAGGCTTCTGGAATGTTCCTCACAGAGGCCGACGTTATCACCAGGGCAGCCTGTTGACCCA
>JAFMMM010000357.1:0-836 GCA_017859815.1 Planctomycetota bacterium
TGTTCCCGCGGCAAATCTACGTGCGACTGCTGCGATCAACAGATGTGGACTACGGCTGGATGAAACTGTCCGGGATTCCGCAGCAGTTGGGACAGCTGGATCCGCCGACTGCCCCTGACGCCGATTCCTTTCGGCCCGGGTCACTGAATGTCAGAACGGTCGGAAATGCAATTGTCGTGGAGAGTTCGCCAGCAGATCTGACCTTGTACCTGTCTCCACGACTGCCTGATCTCGATACGGACAGTCCGTTGAGAATTGTATTTGCCGGTCGCACCCGTCGGCTGGACTACCAGCCTTCTGTCATTGATATGCTTGAGCGGCTTTACGAGACGGGCGATCGTGACCGGCTGTGTTACATGAAAATTGAGCTTGAACGCTGAAATCAGCCCGGCTGGCGTGACGAATTCTGAGGCGGACTGTCGAATCACAGTAGGCAGTCAGTGCGCGGCCTCGTTAGACTGTGCCGGGCAGCGTCGGGCAGGTGCTGTTGCACTGGCTCAACGGGTCTGCTGATCGGTTGCTGTTTTACTGGTGCTGCCTTGTCGCCAGGGCTGCTGCTTCATTCTTCTTCGGTCAGCAGCATTGTTGTGTAATCGCAGTTGCTGTAACCATGCCGTGCCGCACTGCAATCAGGGGCAAGCTGCTAATGACAGCGGGGATGACAGCAACGAAGACGGCGGAAATGATTGTCATGGGAACCGGCACCAGTGTTGGCGTGCCTGTTCCGGGCTGCCGCTGCGAAGTTTGCACGTCCGGGCACCCCCGCAATCAGCGAACTCGCACAGGAGTTCTGATTCGGTCGCCGCACGGTGAATTCGTGATTGATACCGGGCCGG
>JAFMMM010000357.1:846-5586 GCA_017859815.1 Planctomycetota bacterium
TTACGACTGCAGCTGGTACGGCATCAGGCCCGGCTGGTTCAGGCCGCGGTGATGACTCACGCGCATGCCGACCATGTGATGGGCCTGGATGATCTGCGAATTTTCGGGTTCCGGATGGACGCCGCCGTGCCGATTTACTGTGAAGACAACGTCGAGCAGCATCTGCGGCAGACGTTTGCTTACGCTTTTGCTGATCCCGGGCAGGCGGCTCACCCGTATGCGGTCCCGCGGCTGCGTTTTGAGCGGGTTGTACCCAATCAGTCGTTTCAGCTGCTGGGGCTGCCGATTCTGCCATTGCGAGTAAAGCACGGACGACTGCCTATTCTGGGCTATCGGATTGGGAACGTGGCCTTCTGCACCGATGTGTCGACGATGCCGGCGGAGACGCGCGGGCAGCTCACAGGGCTGGACACGCTGGTCCTGTCCGCGTTGCGTCACAAACCACATCCGACTCACATGCACATTGACGAGGCGTTGCGACTGATTGCGCAATTGAAGCCGAGGACAGCCTACCTGACCCATATGTCGCATGAAGTGGACTATGAGCAGTTGCTGGCCGAACTGCCGGAGGGGGTGTTTCCGGCATGGGATGGCCTGACAGTGCCACTGCAGTACGACGAGTCTGCGGCAGGATAATCAATTGGTGTCGATGTGCAGAAGGGGCTGTTCGGAATGATGCTGATCAGAGTGATGCAGTTTCCAGTTGTTTCAACAGTCCGATCATCTCGATAGCAGCCACGGAAGCTTCCTGGCCTTTGTTACCAACTTTGCCGCCGGCTCGATCCAGCGCCTGTTCCATGGACTCGCAGGTGATCACGCCGAAGGTGATGGGAATCCCGGATTCGCGGGAGGCAGCCATGATGCCTGCGGCCACCTGGCTGTTGATGTATTCGTGATGAGTTGTTGATCCCTGGATAACGGCACCGAGGCAGACAACGGCGTCGAATTTTCCGGATCGAGCAAGTTGTTGGGCGGCGAGCGGGATTTCGAATGAGCCGGGGACTCGAACCACCACAGCCTGCTGAGCATCACCGCCGTGACGGGTGATTGTCTGCAGGGCCCCCTGTAACAGTCGGTCGGTGATCAGATCATTAAAGCGGGAAACGACAATCGCGAACCTGGCACCGGACGCGTCCATTCGTGCTTCGATTTCCGTGACCATCGTCTTGCTCCAGTCTGTTGATGATTCAATGTGACTTGTCGTGAAGGGCTGCTTGAAGTGAGAGTCCGCAGGTCAATTGTGCACTGGAAATCGCGAGGTGCTGCAATCGATTCAGTTGAGAGTCATGGATTTGAGGAATTCTTCATTTGACGGGAACCTTTGGAGCCTGCTGACCAGTAATTCCATGGCTTCGACCGAGTTCATTTCGCTGAGAACGCGTCGGAGAATCCACATCATCCGCAGTTCTTCTTCGTCCATCAGCAGTTCCTCGCGGCGGGTACCGGACCGATTCACATCAACCGCCGGCCAGATTCTTCGTTCGACCAGTTTGCGGTCGAGGTGCAGTTCGGTATTGCCCGTGCCCTTGAACTCTTCAAAGATCACTTCGTCCATTCTGCTGCCTGTGTCAATCAGTGCAGTTGCGATGATGGTGAGGCTGCCGCCCTCTTCAACGCAGCGTGCAGCTCCGAAGAATCGTTTCGGATGTTGCAGTGCGTTGGCATCCACTCCGCCGGTCAGCGTCTTACCGGAGTTGGGGATTTCGGTGTTCCACGCGCGAGCAAGCCGCGTGATGCTGTCGAGGAAGATGATGACATCGTGGCCGTATTCCACCATCCGTCTTGCTTTTTCGATCACCATCTCGGCGACCTGAATGTGTCGTGATGGAGGTTCGTCAAAGGTGCTGCTGACAACTTCGCAATGATCACTGCGCAGCTTCCGTTCCATGTCGGTGACTTCTTCCGGACGTTCATCAATCAGCAGGACGATGACGTAGGCATCCGGATGATTCTGCAGAGTGGTTTTCGCCATTTGCTGCAGCAGCACCGTCTTTCCGGCACGCGGCGGAGAGACAATCAGACCGCGCTGGCCCAGCCCGATCGGGGCAACCAGATCCACGACTCGGGTGCTGATGAATTCGGAGTCTTTTGAAAGTTGCAGACGCTGCTGCGGATGCAGCGGGGTCAGATCATCAAAGAACACTTTGTTGGTCAGCAGATTGGGATCTTCTCCGTTGATGGCTTCCACACGAAGCAGTGCAAAGTATCGCTCGTTTTCCTTCGGCGGGCGAATTTGTCCGGCTACTGTGGCACCGGTGCGCAGTCCAAAGCGGCGAATCTGGCTGGGGCTGACATAGATGTCGTCCGGGCAAGGCAGATAGTGGTAGTCCGGGCTACGAAGAAATCCAAAGCCATCGGGCAGAATCTCCAGTGTTCCCTCTCCGAACATCAGCCCGTTCATGCGGGTGCGTTCCTTGAGAATACGGAAGATGAGGTCCTGTTTCTTCAGGCCGTGAAATTCAGACAGCTGTGCGTTCTCCGCAATCTCAATCAGCTCAGTCATTGAGAGTCGCTGGAGTTCCGCAATGTTAATTTCACTGTCTGCTGGCAGAGCGAAAGTCTCTGCAACGGGCCGTGAGGTTTCGGCTTCGGGACCCGATTCTGTTTTTTCGGCCGTTCGCCTTTTCAGACGGGGATGGCCTTTGGATGGTTGTTCGGATTTGCTGGACATGGCTGCTGGAGAACTCCAGAAGAAGATCTGGTGAATTTCCGACAAAGAAAGGAGTGTGCAGAGGCACTCAGTCGGAATGTGTTACGAGACAGGAGGTATCGGGGTCGGCTGTTTGGCAGCGAAGCCGCGTGAATCCAGCAGATCCTGAATGATTTGTGTGAGTTGATTCGCGGATGCTTCCAGCGATCCCGAATTATCAATGACCACATCGCAGGCTTCCCGCTTGCGATGCAGTGGCCACTGCGAGGCTTCCCGCTGACGAAGATCCGTTGCAGACCAGTTGCGGTTCTTCGCAACGCGGCGTTCACGAACTTCATCCGGTGTATCAATGAAGATCAGCTTTTCGCACTCTGCGGCCCAGCCTGCTTCCAGCAGCAGGGCCGCGTCAAGGATGACGGCGTCCACATCATGTGATGCCTGATTGAGCTGACGAGTAATCTCGGCACGAATTCCCGGACGCACAATCTGATTCAGCGTCGCGAGTGCTCTGACGTTGTCCGGACAGTCTCCAAAAACCCGGGCTGCCAGTTCAGACCGCTGAATCTGCCCGTCTGGTTGCAGGATCTGCGGTCCGAATTCATGTACCAGCCGCTGTCGCGTTTCCGGTTGCTGCAGTTGCTGATGTCCGATGCGGTCAGCATCAATGATGCTCAGTTTGAGTTGCCGAACTGCTCCCGGAACCGACGACTTTCCCGCCCCCACCCCACCAACCAAACCAATAAGAGGAGCCGGTTGTCGGATTGAGTCGGAAAACTGTTGGTCTGCCGAACGGGGTTGGTCAGGCACGAGAATTGAGAGGAAGTGAAGAATTGAAGGGTATGGGAAACACAGAGTTGATAGGTTTGGGCGACGAACCTGCGACTATTCGAGACAGTCACCGTGTGTGCCGCAGAGGCTTTTGTGTACTGCAAGGGGACGGATCATGGCTGGAGGCTGTGAACGTTGCCGGTGCGTCATTCAGGAAGAAAGGACAGGACCTCTGTATGGGAGCCATTGGTCCGCAGCACTGTTCGTGCAGTTTTTCGCGGCAAGTGTTATGAGTCCGGCCGGCGCACCGACCTGAAAAATCAGTGGACCGAGAGTTGCCAAAATCACATTGCACTGCCGTTGCGGCAGTGTCGGGCACTGGGAATCAGATGTCAAATACATCGTGGAATAAGGTGTGGAAATTCCTGTGGCTGTTCTTCACGCCGCTGGACCAGGCCGGGGGGCGTGCGGCTCGTTGATTGATTCCGATCGGTCGTGAACAGTCAGTACGGCTGCGGCAGGGACTGCGAGGTCAGGATGAGAACCAAAGCAGAAAGATGTAGATTCCGGCCAGCACCCCGAGTGTCTTGAGAAACATAACGGTCGCAGCGGAGATGATTTTTTCCCGGAGTTCAAACCGGGTGGCCGTGTAAACGGCACAGATAATGGCGGTGATTGGAATCGCCTGAGTCAGCAGTTGCAGATCCATGAACTTGACCTTCACGAAGCCATTAAGAGGTTGCGGAGAACGGCGGCGCTGCACTGCTGGAACACGTGGTGTGCCAACGGGAGAACCATCATCGGGAGCATCAGGCCGCCGTCTTCTTATTCTTGTCGGGTTTTTCGTCTCCGTAGCCGTAAGCCGGTCCCTGTGCGGCATCCCAGATCGCCATCAGATTCAACAGGCCGGCGATCCACGTACAGATACTGGCCACATCAAACTGTCGACCAAGACTGCCATGCAGGCGATCCAGTTCCGGAGTGTCTCGCGGGGCCATGAACCAGTTCAGGAAACTCCGGGGGATGGATCCTTCGATGGAATCAAAACCTGAGTGCTGATCTTCGTAAACAATCGGAACTGAAATCATTCGAAGTGGCGAACCAAAGACCTGTCGGCCCTGTTTAATCAGTCCCCCCAGCTGGACTTCTGTCGCGGTACCATCGTTGTATGTCAGTGTTCCGTTTACCTTGCGATTGCCGGCCTGATCTACAGGCTGTAACCGCAACTGTCCGGTGACCGCGCGCCGCGATGTTTGCCGCCCGTCATCCTGCTTGATGACCCCAACGAACGGTGCGTTGATTTCGTGGTCCAGAAAGTCGAC
>JAFMMM010000048.1 GCA_017859815.1 Planctomycetota bacterium
CACCACCGCCTCACAGTAGCCTTCGCGTCCCGCGTACGGTCCGGTGACTGGCGGCGTGTCGATCTGGATCGAGATATCACCCAGCTGATTAAACTCCCTGACAAACTGTTCTCCGGTCAGAATTGCCTTCGCCTGCGGCTCTCTGCGCATGAGCGACTGTGCAGCTGCCATCGCTGCTGCATCGCTGGCACTTTGAGCCTTGCGGCCGGAATCCATGATAACTCCGGTCTCCAGCAACAGTAACAGGACAGAAATCATGGTCATCATGCTGACTGCGGAGACAACCAGAACGCTTCCGCGTCGCTCGTGATGATGTGACTGGCGGCAATTACAAACTTGAGTTCTCATGGCATCTGCCCCATTTCGATTTGAAATCAGTGAGCGATTCGAAGGGTGGATACGGACCGAACTGAAACGCTGGAAACCCCGATGAAGCCTCCGAGGATGGATTCGTGGGTACTTGAAACAGTTGCTTTCACCGTCGATTCCGGCTCATTGTCACCGTCCGGCCACTCGAGTGTGATCTCGAAACCAGATGTCATAATGCCCCCAGCAGCTGCACGAACCGTTTCTGCGACGTCATGTTCGTCGGAGAGTTTGAAAGTGACCGGATCAGGCCCCCAGACCGGGAGTTCCGGCCCCGCGTCTGCTCCCCGTACAATCGCCATTCGTACCGCCTGTCTGGCAACATGGCTGACCAGGTTGCGGCGAAAGGTCCCGATCCCAAAGTCGAAGGTGGCAAAAAACATGACGCTCCAGGCACCAAGGATTGTCCCAAATTCCACCAGCGAAGCACCGCGGCGTCTGTGCCCTGTCTTCTTTTGACCGGACGTTGAGGAAAATTGTTTCATCTGACCGACTCCCGATCACTGGAGTTTGTTGAGGAGTTCCGAAAACGGCGTACAGCACAGTCCTAGCGAATCATGGGGAGTGAGCAGCGGCGGGTGACCTGCGTAGTCCGGTTGAGGATTCCCCAGTTCACCACGGTTTCAAATGGATAGGTGACGACCACTTCAATACGATCCTCCGGTGGGGATCCGATATAGCTCACTTCCATCTGAACCTGCTCGCTGTTAAATCCAGGCAAAGTTGACAGTTCGGCTTCGACTCGCTGGCGACATTCCTGCATGAACCTCGCCCTCGTGTATTCATCGAAGTGCGTGAGGCAGCTGTAGCCAGCCGCCGATCTCGCCGCCGTACTGATTGCCATTGAGGTTGAAGAGAATCGAGCGTAGTCGCTGGTGCCGGCAAGGATCGCAACCAGTACAGGAAGTATCACAACAAATTCTGTTGCAGAAACTCCGCGACGATTGTCCTGCCCTGTCGAGGTTTGGGTGTGAACTCTCACGCTGTATTCTCCCGAAGAAAATCGACCACCGGCAGGGATTTGCCGATGGCCGAAACCCTGATCAGCTTCCCCTGATCAGTGAGAAAAAATGCTGGGTGCGTGGCACCCACCGTGGTCCGGACTCCGCCCTAATCAACTGCACTGGTGGGTGCTGGCAGGATTGCAGCAGCGAGAACTGCCGTATCCGGTTCATCCGGTGCTTCCATGTCGGAATCTGAAGGCGGAGGATCGCTCGTGGCAGCCGGTCGCATATTGATCTGGGAAACAGACGTGCCGCGGGTCACCAGCAACGTGAACGGTCGTCGAGGTTTCACGGTTGGCTGAGCGGTTGTGAACATCACTGCTTTGCTGGCATCTTCTGTTTCTGTGGAATCGGCTGTCGCTGGTCCCGCCCCCGTAATATCAGACGTCGCTGCCGCTTCTGTCAGATCCCGTTCTCCGCTTGTCAATGAAGTGACGGTAACCGGCGGCACATCTTCAATGAGTTCATCATTCGGGTTTCGCAGTGTCAGTCGCAGCACACCTCGATTCTGTCCCAGATCCAGTTCCTGGGCCTGAATTGGTGAGACCACCAGCGTGACAGTTCGCATTTGCTTCAAGTCCATCTTGTTTTCAGACGGAGCTTCAATGTTCTGGTCCACCGCAAGAACCGAGACGTTCTGAAGCAGTGTCAGGGTGCGTCCGCCCCCCGAGGAATCATTGCGGTGCTGCCCATACATGGTCAGAACAACGTCGACTTTATTGCCCGGCATCACGAATCCGCTGACGCCGGAACTGACCGTAGGAGTTTGGATGGAGACTGCTCTCATTCCTTTGGGAATCAGTGGCGGCAGCCCCCGACCTGCTCCCGGTTCGGTCAGTCGACTGGCGATCAATGCCTGACCGGCAACGAGGTTCTCACGATTGGTTCGCCCAACCGCATCTTCAATCGTTGTGACTGCTCCGGCGGGTACGGTCCCTTCCAGATAGTCTCTCGTGACGAGATGCTGTTTCTCCAGCAGTGTTCCCCACGCAAGGTCTTCAGCTGCGGTAACGACACTGACTGTCTTCTGCGCTGGTGCGGAATTTCGTTTCGTCATGAAGGCGCCGATCGCGGAGACAACTCCGAAGATAACGGCAAAGGCCCCGACCATAATGGTACGCATTTGCATAGCTTGCACTTCCTGATCTGCGCCGCCTTGAGAATAAGATCTGCCGGCGGACTTAACCGATACATGCGCCTCTAGAACAGCAAGCCTGACAGTGACCCGGACAGAGTCAATCCAGCTGTTGAGCATGCAGAAACGGCGATGGCTGCCATGCCATACTCAAGTACCAGTGCTCCCTCTTCCCTCTTCATCAATTTAATTACTGTTTTAATAATTCCGGCCATGAGATCGACTCCGATGGGTGTTCCTGGGGCAGCAGGCAGTTTCAGAAGTGATGCTGTCCACTTGCGTTAATTTGACTGGTATCATTTCGCTATATAACTATCAGGCTGAAAAATCGTCGTAATCCGCCATCAATCACGAAGGGGCTCACCAAATTGATGGAGAAAGTGTGGAGACGCCGTCGGCGCTCAAGCTGTGCAAGTCCCTTTCGATTGGCGTTGCATCAGCGGATGCAACTGGACACCGAGCGATGTACACGCAGGAAATGATAAAAGTCTGCGTCGATGTGTCCGACAGGGACTGCGGTGCGCAGAGTCGCCAGGCGACGGCACGGGACTTGTCGGGGGCGGCTGCGTGGAGTTGGGGCTGATCTCCACGGCTGCAGCAGGCACAGGGGGGCAACTCTGTTATCGCCGTCTGCTGGTCACTGCTTCATTTGAGCGAACGTCTCGGCAACATCAATCATTGCCGGCCCAAGGATCACCAGCAGGATGGCTGGAAAAATAAACAACAGCGTTGGGAACAGCACTTTTGTTGCTGCTTTCTGTGCCATCGCTTCGGCCTGTTGTTGGCGTTTCAGTCGCAGAGTTTCAGAAAATTTCTCCAGAGTGCGGGTCATGCTGGATCCGTACTTTTCGGCCGTCATGACCACGGCCGCCATATTCTGCAGCTCGGACAGGTCAGTTCTGTTACCGAACTTCTGCAACGATTCCGCCAGCCGATTCCCAAGCTGTACTTCGCGTTCCACGATTCTCAGTTCAGCAGCAAGGAGTGGGTGTGCCGCTTCCATCTCTGACACGACACGAGAAATTGCGGCCATGAGGCTGAGCCCGCCGCTGAGGCAGATCACGATCAGGTCGCAGGCGTCAGGGAGTGACCGCCGCAGTTGAATCTGACGCTTTTTTTTCCGGCCATCCAGCCAGAAACTGGGGCCGATCAATCCCAGAACGCCGAGCATGGATCCTCCAATCAGCGCTTTTTCCATCGGGAACAGACCACTGAACGCCAGCAGTATGGAGACCAGCAGCGGTCCGGCAATCATCAGAAACTTGACACCAAGGAAAACTAACATGGCCGACGGTGCGTAGAGTCCGGCGTGCAACAGCCTGGCGGCAAGCCGGGAACGTTCCTCGGCATCGTCCGGCATCAGTGGCTTGCCTACCGAAGGCAGTGTGGTCTGCATCATGTGCCGCAGGCGGGTCAGCAATTCCTGATTCAATTCACTTTCGTTGGCAAGGGAATTCAGACGCTGCTGTGATCTGTCGCGGCGACCCATGATCAGCATGTACAGCAGGCCGGTCAGACTGCTTGCCATTGCTGTTGCAAAAAGGAGCGGTACCCACATGGTTTCGTTACCTTGCCGAGAGAAGTTCGCCGATCGGGATGTCAGAAGTCAAAGTTCACGATCTTGCGAATCCAGAGCCACCCCAGCAGCATGCTGACTCCCATGCCCACGAGTAACTGTGGGTTGTCCAGAAGGCTCTGGGTGTATTCGCGATTCATCACCATCATGACCACCAGCAGAAATGGTGGCAGCGCCATCAGGATTGCGGCCTGCAGCCGTCCCTCCGCAGTCAGAGTTTCGATGAGCCCCATAATGCGGAAGCGGTCTCGAACAATATGAGCCAGTCCCTGCAGAATTTCGCTCAGGTTGCCGCCGACCTGTCTCTGGACCAGGACCGCAACAACGAAGATTTTGAGTTCGATGATTCCGCAGCGGCGGGCTAGTTGTCGCATCGCGATTTCCGGGTCAAGCCCGAGGTTCTGCTGCTCCGAACAGAGCATGAATTCTTCGGAGATGGGGGCGGGGAAGTCGGCGGCGACGGCCTGCATCGATTGTGTCATCGACTGCCCGGCTCGAAGAGTGCTGCTCATCAGTTCAAACGCATCTGCCAGTTGCTCACGCATTGTGTTCTGGCGGCGATTCTTCTGGAAACGCACGTACAGGAGCGGCAGGATTGTGGCGCAGCAGCCGCAGGCGATTGCGATGGAGAATCTCTTGCTGATAAACAGCGCGGGCAGAAAGACGGAAAAGGCAACACCCGCACTCAGGCCAAAGAACTGCTGCAGGGTCCAGTGCAAACCGGCCTGATCCATGAGGTCGTCCAGTCTTTCCTTCCACGTTCGGCTGTCATCCGCCGTGGCGATCAGCTTGTGTAACTCTTCCTGACTCAGGCTGCGCAGAATCGAACGGCGAGCACGATCCCGCTGATGGCCGCGAAGCTCATCGTGGATTCGCGACTGCAACTTCATGCGGTCACGGAAAACAAGGTCGCTGACCACGGAATAAACTGCAAGCACGCAGAAGATCGCTGCCAGAAATGTTGAGGTGACGAACAGATTGATGTTCATGACATCCGCTCTCCGTAAATGAACGGCACAGCGTTCAGCAGGTCATCAGGACACGACGATCAAACAGGGACGGAGAACAGTGGACGCCCATGGATTCCAGGTGCTCGAGACAGTTGGGACGAATGCCGGTGCACTCAAACTGGCCTGTGGCCACACCATCTTCATTTAATCCGGTTTGACGAAAGACAAACAGGTCATGCATGGTGATGTTTTCACCCTCCATGCCTGTCAATTCAGAGATCTTCATCACCTTTCGTGTTCCCCCGGTCAGACGAGCCGCCTGAACCACAAGGTGAACGGCCGACGAGATCTGCTTGCGAATCACCCAGATCGGAAGGTCGAATCCGGCCATCCCGACCATCATTTCCAGACGACTGATCGCATCACGCGTGTCGTTGGCATGCAGCGTTGTCATACTGCCGTCATGCCCTGTATTCATGGCCTGCAGCATGTCGAGGGCTTCCGGCCCGCGAGACTCGCCGACGACCAGTCTGTCCGGACGCATTCGCAGAGCGTTACGGGCCAGGTCTCGACAGGTGACTGCTCCCTGACCTTCCACGTTGGCGGGTCGAGTTTCCATTCGCACAACGTGTGACTGCTGCAAACGCAGTTCAGCAGCATCTTCAATCGTGGCGATTCGCTCGTGATCAGGGATATATCCGCTGAGCATGTTCAGCAAAGTTGTCTTGCCGGAGCCTGTTCCCCCGGAGATCAGGACATTGAGACGGGAGCGCACAGCACCGGCAAGAAATTCGATCATCTCGGGGGCGACTGATCGTTTCGAGATCAGGTCGTCTGCCTTCAGAGGTTTGTCGGGGAATCGACGAATGGAAACGAGCGAGCCGTCGAGTGCCAGTGGAGGAATGATGGCGTTTACGCGACTTCCGTCGGCAAGTCGAGCATCCACCATCGGACTGGTTGCATCGACGCGACGTCCAACACGGCTGACAATGCGCTGCACAATCTGCAGCAGATGGTCTTCGCTGGAAAATGTGACGTCTGACTGTTCCAGCCGCCCGCGGCGTTCACAGAAGATCGTGTCGGGACCATTAATCAGAATATCGCTGATCGATGGATCCCGCAGCAGCCGTTCCAATGGACCCAGACCAAACGTCTCGTCCATGACGTCATCGACCAGAGAGTCGCGTTCGGCACTGCTGAGCAGCTGGTTGGACTCCCGGCTGATCTGTTCGGCTGCTTCGCGAATCTCCCTTCTTAATTCCTCGTCGCTGCGAGATCCGAGACTCGAAAGGTCGAGGCTGCCGATGAGTCGATGGTGCAGATCACGTCGAACGTGGTCGGGCATACGGCGTATCGGCGGAGCTTTCTCTGGCTCTGGCTGATTTGCCGCAGAATTGGCTGCATGGCCTGTCGCTGTCTCGGTTCCCGTCGTTGCATCGACCGGAGGCTGTGTCGGTGCCGTGGAGGGAATCTGCTGGCTGGCAATGGCAGCCATTCGCGGATCCATCGGGAAGACGGGCGGAGGCCCGGGGACTGGGGAAGCAGTCATGGGCAGGTTCCCTGTGTTCAGATGTGTCTGGTACGGCTGCCGTTCGGAACACCGAACTGCAGCCAGCAAATCAATTTGTTTTTTGGTGCGCTGGCTGCGATTCGTAATCCAGCACAGCAGGTCGCCCCGATGGACGACGGATTTCTCAACTGACGGTGTGTCGCTGCCGATTCGGAGTGCCAGTGGCCTTCGGGGACAGCAACGGGTTTCGAGAGTTCGGCTGGCAGATCAGATGGTCACCGCAGAACAGTAAGGTCCTGCAGGGACATGATTTCTCTGCTGTCCGGTCAAGTCAGGAGATGAACACGGTCTGATGCAGCGGGAACACAGTCAGCAGCAGCGTACCTAATGCAATCATCAGGCCAAACGGAAGCAAACGGGATCGACCTTCGCGACTGGCTAGTGCCTGTTGAATACGGTCCGGCGTCTCACCGGACACCTTGCGGCTTTCAAGTGCACATTCGACAGAGTGCGAATTGTCCGTAGATGTTGCTTCTGAATCCTGTGGAGCCTTACCGTGAAGGAGGGAAGCACCAACGGTAAACAGAAAGCCGAAAACCCCGGCCGCAATCAGGACATGCAGAGAGAACAAAGCCCCCATCCAGGCCCCGATGCCGGCCATGAGTTTCACATCACCGGCACCCATGCCGCCTCGGACGAACATGAGCAGTGGCGGTATTGCCGCTGCTGTGAGTCCGATCAGACTTCCCTGTAATCCCGACAAGCCACCAGTGGTGGCATGCCAGATGATTCCGCTGAAGGTCAGCGACAGCGTCAGGCTGTTCGGCAGTCGGAAGTGGCGAACATCGCTGATCGCCCCGCTCCAGACTGCTGCCAGCACAACGGCAGCCGGAACCCTCTGCATCAATTCAGTTGTCAGGTCAATCATCAGACTCTCCCAGCGGGTGACCTGAGTCACCCGGCCATGGAGTGAGGGAAAAGGTCCGGGTGGACCCTTCCTAGAACGTCAGTTCAGAGAAGGTTTCGGACACGTTTCCTCCCAGTACGCCGACGGCGGAAACCGCGACAACCGCGATTAGTGCCACCATTAATCCATACTCAACCATTGTGGCACCGTCTTCGCGGGCGAACACCAATGCCGTTTTGCTTTTGAGTGTGGCCATTTGCATACTCCTGCAGACCTCTGAGTAACCCCATCTCCTGAAATGAGCCACTAATCAATCAGTGGATGGAAACCGGGTTACTAAAACGTCAGTGTCTCAAAGGTGGACTTGACGTTTCCACCCAGAGTGGTGACACCAGCGACGGCGACGACCGCAATCAGTGCGACCATCAGGCCGTATTCAACCATGGTGGCACCTTCTTCGCGGCGGAAAACACTCTTTACGATTGCTGTGAACTTCTTCATGACTGCTTCTCCTTACATTGAAACTGGCATGGGTTGCTGTGTTCCGTTCCGAACAGCAGTTGTCCGGAGTCGGAGGTCTTCAGGCAGGGGATATCAACAAGACTCACCTGCTGAAGAGCGGTGGTAAGAAGCCGGAAGAACAATCTCCGGACTCCCCGGTTTTGCCGTGCTGTGTTCAACAGCGGGCACACCAGGTAAAGGGTCATTTTCAAAAAAGAGCCGCCAGATATGTCGGAGATTTTTTTTTGAGAGGATATGCCGATAGTGATGGACGTACCGCTACTGCACGAAAAGACGGTAGAATTTGGTGTTTTCATCTGTGTCCCAGCAGCAAAAACAGACAAATCCTATTCGTCGACACCAAAGAACCCTCTCCAGGCGATATCTACCGACTGCTGTGAGATTTCCAGTGCATCGTTCCGGTAGCGAGAAAGATCTCGCATCCGTTCGATCAGATCCCGAGGTTCACTGCAGCGACGCTCCCGATTCTCGGTCTCATATCGCTGCAGGATTCCCTGCAGGACCTGCTCGTCCACGGTGACTCCGTGCCGCCCGGCGTAATTCCGAAAAATCGTTGCGTATTGTTCGGGCGAGGGAGAAGTCAGGTTCAGCCGATAGCCCATGCGTCGCAGAAATGCCGGGTCGGTGACCTGCTTGGGATCAAGGTTGGTTGCAAACATCAGCAGGTTTCTGACAGGGACGCAGATCTTTTGACCCGTCTGAAGCTTCAGATAGTCAATGTGATATTCCATCGGAACAATCCAGCGATTTAACAGCTCGTGAGGATCCATTCGCTGACGGCCAAAGTCGTCAATCAGCAGGATTCCGCCGTTGGATTTCAACTGAACCGGTGCCTCATAGAATTTCGCAGACGGACTCCAGGACAAATCCAGATCATCCAGCTGAAGTTCTCCGCCGACCACAACCAGCGGTGGCTTGATTCGAATCCAGCGGCGATCAAAATCAGTTGTTGCTGCGTCACAGACTTCGTGAACCTGTCTATCGAAGACGCGAATGACCTGATGTTCGAGCGCGAAGCAGGAGGGAATCCAGACGGTGCTGGTCAGCGCCTGACGCAAATTCAGACAGATTGAGGTTTTTCCATTTCCGGCAGGGCCGTAGACAAACAGGCTGCGATTTCCGGTGACGGCAAGCCCTGCCAGCATGCGTGCTTCGTCTGTCAATGTCATACCTCGCAGGGATTCGGCGATGGTGGAAGGGTCGACCGCAGGCCGATTGGCTGCCTGATGCTCCACCCACGCGGTATAAGCCTCCAGAGAAACCGGTGCCGGTCCGATGTATCCGGAGATCTCCATTGCACGCTGGGCCTGATCCCTTCCCCGCGCTGACAAGGTAAACCGAAATCCCAGAGGTCCGGAGCTTCCCAGGATCTCAATCATGCTGTCCACCCGCAGTTGTTCCACCAACTGTGCCACCAGAGTGACGGGCAGGCACATTTTCTCGCTGCATTCTTCGGTGGACGTTTGTGCCGACACCATGGAGTGTTTCAGCAGCAGTGTCTCCAGCACCTGGCGATCAATGCCGGTTTCTGCGATTGATCGGGGAATTGCCGGTCCTTCTTCGCCGTTTTGTTCGGTTCGGAAAAGTGGATCTGGGGGTGATGTCATGGTGCGGTCTCCGAGTAACAGGTCAGTGTCGTCCGGGTATGATAGTCAAGAGTGACGCGCGCAGCCTGCCCCTTGTGCCCTGCGCGGGTGTTTTGCAAAAAGGTCCGAAGAGCCACTGGTATCCGTCATGATTTCGGCGAACGAGTCTGCTGCGGAGAGCTTCGCAATCAATGCGACGCAGCTGGATGATGCAGTCACAGCAGGTCGGATCAGGGAATTGCGATGAACATCTGCCGGTGCAGCCGCAGAAAACATCACACTCAACTACACTTCGCTGGTGCGGCCGCTTTCCATTCGGTCATTTCAGCAACCGTCCTCCGCTTCCTTCAGACGACAGCCAATCCGGATGACCAGTCCTCAACTTACAGCGGCAGCAATACTCGGTGAAGGCGGGGCAGTGGCCCGACGCCTGCCGGGGTATGAGCCGCGTGCCGAGCAGCTGCAGATGGCGCAGGAAGTGGAGCGCGCGATCGCAGCCGGGCGACATCTGATTGCTGAGGCAGGAACTGGCGTAGGAAAAAGTTTTGCCTATCTGATTCCGGCAATTCTGGCGTCGCAGAAGAATTCGCATCTTCGTGACGACGATGACGATGTCGGGAATCGCCATCGAGTGATTATCTCCACACACACGATCAGCCTGCAGGAACAACTGATTGCTCACGACATCCCGTTTCTACAGTCGATTCTTCCGGTGGAATTCTCTGCGGTGCTGGTCAAGGGACGCAGCAATTATCTCAGTCGCCGCAGACTGCAGCGAACCGTGCAGCGGTCGTCACAAAAATCGCTGTTTGAGGGTGACGGGCAACGACACCTTGCGAGAATTCAGCAGTGGGCCGAAAAAACCACAGACGGAACTCGGTCGGATTTGCCCTTCGCGCCCGACGCTGAGGTCTGGGATGAAGTGCGGAGTGATCAGGGTGACTGCCTGAGGAAAAAGTGTCCCAGTCACGGGGAATGTTTCTATTACGCTGCCAGGCGACGGGTCTGGAATGCAGATGTTCTGATCGTGAATCACGCTTTGTTCTTTTCAGATCTGGCACTGCGCCGCGAGGGGGCCAGCGTGCTGCCCGATTATCAGACAGTGATTCTTGACGAGGCACACACCATTGAATCGGTCGCGGCAGATCACCTTGGGCTGTCCATCAGTGAGGGGCAGATCGAGTACCTTCTGAATCGGCTGTATAATGATCAGAGTAACCGCGGTGTTCTTGTCACCTGGGAGCTGCGTGATGCTCAGAAATTGGTGCAACAGATTCGCAGCGACAGTCGCAGTTTTTTTTCTGAGCTGGATGCGGCGCTCCCCGGTTGCAGTCGTGGGAACGGGAGGCTGAACTCGCGTCCGGCGGTTTCCGTGCAGTTGTCGCAGAATCTCGAACGGCTGGGCCACGATATTGAGTCCCGCGCACTGAAGCTGCAGACGGAAGCCGGGCAGGTGGAGCTGAAATCTGCAGCCGACCGTTGCACCCTGCTCGCCAATTCGCTGAACTCCTGGCTGAAGCAGACACAGGGTGACTCGGTCTACTGGGTCGAGAAGCAGGGGCACCGTCAACAGAGAATGAAGTTGATGAGCGCACCGACCGCTGTCGGCGGGATTCTGCGAGATGAACTGTATAATCAGACCGCTTCAGTGATTATGGCCAGTGCCACTCTGGCTACAGGGGCACAGGACTTCGGTTTCTTTCGTGCACGAACCGGTTTGACTTCGGGAGACGAAGTGCGGCTGGGAAGTCCGTTTAACTATCAGCAACAGGCGAGGCTGATTCTTTCCACAGGAATGCCTGATCCAGGCAGCAACCCGCGCGAGTTTGAAGCCGCCTGCTGTGAGCGGATTAAGCGTCATGTGGCTGCGACCTCCGGCAGGGCTTTTGTGCTCTTTACCAGCTACTCCATGATGAGAGCGTGCGCTGACCGACTTGTGGGCTGGCTCGCCTCAGAGAACATCAGTCTCTACAGCCAGGGGCAGGGACTGCCGCGGTCCGCGATGCTGGAGCGATTCCGAGCGGACGAGCGGGCGGTGCTGTTCGGGGCTGACAGCTTCTGGCAGGGAGTGAATGTGTCGGGGGACGCTTTGCAGAACGTCATTATTCCTCGACTTCCCTTTAGTGTGCCCGATCATCCTCTGCTTGAAGCTCGTCTGGAACGCATTCGGCAGCAGGGGGGAAATCCTTTTCGTGACTACCAGGTGCCGGAAGCGGTGATCCGACTGAAACAGGGTTTTGGCCGGCTGATCCGACATCGGGCGGATACCGGGCGTGTTGTGATCCTGGACCCTCGTGTACTCACCAAACATTACGGCCGATTGTTTCTCGAAAGTCTTCCGGACTGTCGACGGGAAATCGACGACGGTCATGAGATGCATCCTGTCGACGAGGAATTTTAGTCCGGTGTCCGACAGCGGGCTGCTTCCGCAGGAAAACAAAAAAACCCCGAAGCAGTCGGCTTCGGGGTTTTGTGTTGCATCTGAATCCACTGTCACCAGTTCTTTGGATTCAGCAACCAGTACCACTTATCCTTTTCCTGATTGAAATTCAGCTGCCAGTGGCCGTCATCCCATTCGAGTGAGACTTCACGCCATCCCATCGGCACCTGTGGGTAAGGATAGAACGGTCCGATGTACGGCCAGGCGCTCGCACTGTACTGAGTCGGATAGCTGATGGCTGCCGAGTTTGGGTACGGTGCATAGGAAGGCCACGCATGGCTGGGCAGATTTGGACGGTTAAATGTCCCTGCAGAGACTCCCATCGCTCCCGGAGCCATTCCGGGGCCCGGCATGACCGGACGATGCATCGAGACCTGTGAAGGACGCATCTGCATGGGGTGTGGAGCCTGCTGCACTGAAGCGGACATCGCAACTGGTGCTGCCGGCTGCGCCACAGCCAGACGATTCATGATTTGATTGACTTGAGGCAGAGTTGCGGCAGCAGCCTGAGCAGAAGCTTCAGCAGCCTGTCGAGCAGCGGGTGAGCTGATCTCTCCAGCCAGTGTCACTGTTCCGTTGGAGAAGTGCACCTCAAGACCCTGCTCCTGTATCAGCCCCGGGTTGTGCTGTGCCATCCCCTGGACCAGCTTGCCAGCGACTTCCTGAGCGGAAAGCTCTGGTGCTGGTGCAGGCTGAGGAGCAGGCGTCGGCTGTGGTGCGAAATCCTGCGTACCGCTGTCGGCGAAGCTTGCTGATCGAAAGATGGGATCTGCCGCTTTCGGAGCTGGCTGCGGTGCCGGTTCCGGCTTTGGTTCCGGCTTGGTAACGGCAACAACAGACTGCTCAGGTGCAGGTTCCGTCTTCGCAACAGGAGCTTCGACCTTCGGCGGAGCCGGCTTTGCTGCGACCTGTGGCAGCAGTTCCATTTTCGAATCAACACGATCCACACCCGGCACCATGGCCGCTGCACGCTTTGCCAGCGACAGGTGAGAAGCATCGTGCACCCTTCCGTCGAGACTCACAACACCATCTTCGAACTCGATGATGATGCCATGGCCCTTGATCTGAGCCTGTCGCAGAGCATCTGCAACCTTCTCAGCCATTGCCTGATTCCGAGCTTTTTCAGCGGAGCTGGTGAACGGCAGCAATGGCCTGAATTTTCCGCTTAAAAACCCGTCTGCACTGGAGACGCCCGGAAAGGTCGCAAACACCCCCAGCACGAGTAACCATTTACTGTACTTTCGCATGAAAGTTCTCCTCTGTGAGGTACCTTCCGTTTCGGACCGCGCTCGTGCTGCTGGAAAACCGTCCCGGTGGCTCACCGTCCAAATTTCGGACACTGACTGCCCTTAACGAACGCCAGCGTCAAGAGCTATTGAAATTTCAGTCCGTGCCCGCCTGTCAGCCCTTCGTGAAAGGGTAGCGCGGCAGCGCAACAGAAAGACACAGAGCTAACATCGGACCGATCGTATCGGCTGGATCAGTTTTTCTGACTTTTTGCCTCGTGTCGGAATTTCTTCCCGGTTGAGTAACAGCAACTGCAGCGGGCCACTGCCTTGTCTTTCAGCAGAATCTGCCTGCGGGGCAGCAGAAACCTCCGTGGTTTGGGTTTTTGACGGGAAGAGTAAAGACGTGCCGCGAAGATCGAGCGTGGACCACATCTTCGAGCGAGTTTTTGGGCAAAACCTGGACCGAGTTACGGATTCTCCGCCGCAAATTTGCCGGTTAATGGCCTTATGTTGGTTATGACGACTTTGTTTTTTCTGTAGCGGGCTGGCTGTCCAGCGTGAATGGTGATTGTGATGTCTCAATGGTACTACCAGTTGCTCGGGGAGGAATTCGGCCCGATCTCTCTTGAAGCACTGCAGGAATTGATCGTGCAGGGAACCCTGTCTCAGTCGGATCAGATTCGAGAGGAGAGCTCGGATGAGTGGCAGGTCGCTGCAGAGGCTTTAGAGGACGCACTCGCGCGGGAAGATGATGTCTTCGAAGATATTCTGGCAGACATGGACGAGATTTTTTCCCGTGTGGAGGCATCCGCAGAGAATCGGGGCGATCACAAGATCGCACAGTCCCTTTCAGACATTGAATTTGTCCTCGATGATCGTCATTCCGCGGCAGGTACAGAGCCGGATGATACTGATTCGGGTACGGCGACTGCAGTTGCTGAGTCTCCCGTGGATCGCCCGCAGCGAAGGGGAGGCCGAAGTCCGGCACGCCCAGTCCCGCCTGCTGTGGGAACTGGTGGCTGGGATGACGATGATCTGGCTTCGGACGCACTGTTCTCTGAAGAAGACGACGGGACAGCCGACGAGTATCTGAGTCGGCAGCGGTCAATCTCTGCCCCAGGGCCTTACCGGCCCAAACTGCAGACGCGAAGCCTCTCGGAAACGAAACGCGATTCTCAGCCAGCGACGGAGTTGCCGCAGCAGTCAGCTGTAAAGGTTCGATCGCAGAAGTCGGCTTTTGAAGATGCCGTCACCAGTGCTTTGCAGGACACCAAACGGCGTGCTGAGGGCAGGGTTTTCCCGGATGCGATGCGGAAACGGATGAAAGCTGTGCTGCTTGTCATTCTGGTGAGCGTGCTGGGGATGATCCAGTTTCGCAGCTCGTTTTCGGCGTACTTTCGAGATCACCTCGAACGTTGTGCCACTCGAACTGAAATGGCGATCACAGCTCTCGAGGCCGTGGATCCGCTGACCCAGCAGGTGACCTGGAGTTCTCAGGTTCAGGCAATCGGGCGCGAACTTGGTTTCTATAAGCAGGTGCTGGAACAGGAGAACGAGGACTCCGAACGTGCTCGCGCCTGTCTGGGAGCTCTGACAAAACTCGTGGAGCTGTCGCGTCTGGAGGTTCATCAGACACAGGAACAGCAAGCATTGCTGGAAGCTGCAAAACAGCACCTGGCAGCATTTCGAGCCAACTGAATGCCAACGGCGAGGTGTTCGCGGGAGACCTCGCCCGCCTGCGGTCATCTGCGGCAGGATCCGGTGGCGCGCCCGAGGCCTGCTGACAGCCACTGCGTTAGCTGATGATGACCTGGTCTGCGGCATCTGGCCGAGTCACAACTTCTCCAATTTGCGTCGCCGGGTATTCCTCTGTCGAACAGGCTGAGATCGCTGCTTCGACCTGATCTGCAGGTACTGCGACGACAAGTCCGATCCCCATATTGAAAACGCGAAACATCTCCTGTTCGTCGATCGCACCCAGTTGCTGCAACCACGGGAAGATCCCCGGAATCGACCAGGAGTTTCGGTCGATACGGGCCTGCAGCCCATCGGGCATGGAGCGCGCGAAGTTCTCTGCCAGTCCGCCACCGGTAATGTGAGCAATTGCGTGGATCCTGTCGGCGCCCAGTTGCTCCCTGACCGATGCGACGGTGGTTGCATAGATTCGAGTGGGACGCAGCAGGGCTTGTCCGACGGTTTCGCCCAGTTCCGGAATGTTCTGATCGACCTCCAGCTGAGCATGTTCAAAGACGACTTTGCGTACGAGGCTGTAACCGTTGGAGTGGAAGCCTGAGGCCGGAACCGCAATCAGGGCATCTCCGGCATGGAGCCGTTCGCGCCCATTGATCAAATCGGAGCGTTCCGCCACACCCACACAAAAGCCCGCCATGTCGAAATCACCGGGAGCATAAAGGTCCGGCATGATTGCCGTTTCCCCTCCAATCAGGGCAGCGCCGGATTGGACGCAACCGTCACTGACCCCGGTGACAAGCTGTTCCAGCAACTCCGGGTTGTCTTTGCCCATTGCGATGTAGTCCAGGAAAAACAATGGTGTCGCGCCCAGACAAAGGCAGTCATTGACACACATTGCCACAAGATCGATTCCGATCGTGCTGTATTTCCCAACGCTGGTCGCAACCTTGATTTTTGTTCCAACGCCATCGGTTCCGGATACCAGCACCGGGTCTGACCATTGCTTCTCAGAATTCAGCCGGAACAATCCAGCAAAGCCGCCTGGCAGTTCCATGACTCCCTTTGTCAGGGTTCGCTGCATCAGACGGGGAAGTTTCTGCATTCCCTGTTCATACAGTTCGAGATCAACACCAGCGGAGCGATATGTAAATTCGGACATGATTAATGCAGCATTTCTGATGACGGAACACAGGTCTGTGAACTCGGATTCCAGAAGTTCCAGTGCTTGCTGTCAAGCAGCCGTGTCACTTTCGACCAGTCGGGAAGGAATTCCACCCTCGCCGTAACTTCAGGAAATTTGTGAATTTTCTGGACATCGGCTCCGGATTGTGCCGATACCCCCTCTACAGACTTCGTAGTTTGACATTGGGAGCCGACGGTATGGCAGAACAGTCTGAACACAACTGGTTCTGCTCCGAGCAGCAACGTCAGGAAGCAGTCAATCGCCTGTTACTGTTGCCGCAAACGGGGCAGCGTGCCGCGATTTTACGCGGTGCTTCAGGGATGGGACGGACCCGCGTTCTGCAGCAGGTAAGGTCGGAATCCGCTCAATTGGGAATCATCTGTCTCCTGGTCAACCTGCAGGAGCTGGCCTGTGGCGACGTCCTGCAGTACTGCTGCAGCAGCCTCGCTCGATCGGGATCAGGATTGTCTGGCAGAAACTGCCGCGAAGAACTGCTGCAGGAATTCCAACTGCAGCTGCGGGCAATGGCTGCCTGTGGGAAACGCACTTTGCTTCTGCTTGATGATCTGCAGCCGCAAAATTCCGACGCCGACGAATTGCTGCAAATGCTGATCACGATTTCCAATGATCAGCTCAATTCTCTGACTTTGGTTTGTGCCACGACGGACGCAGTGCCGGACGCTCTGACTGAGACAGTCTTTATGCCAGTTGAAATCAGGGCGATGACAGCTGCGGCATCGTCAGCATTCCTGCTGGAGCACCTCGCAAACTGTGGGGTGTCGGAGGACTACCTTGAACCTGCTGACATTGAATTGCTGGTTACGGCAGCAGCCGGTGTACCGCGTTCGTTGATGCAGATTGGAGAATTGCTGCAGGTTCATGCTGCGGTCTGGTCAAATGAGTCTCCGTCGACAACGGAGGTTCTGGAGATTCTGGAACATCTCAGCCTTGCCAGCTCGCAGAACAACGACCCCGGGGATCAGCTGCCCCGGCGCTCAGCCTGACCTGAGTCTCTTCGCCGGGTCAGGCAGCCTTTGCTGCGACTCACATTCTTAGCCGTCCAACAGGCAGGCGCGGACCACGGCTGAAAAAGCGATCGCAGCTGTCTCCGTTCGCAGAATCCCGTCAGGCCACGACAGACCGGCGGCACCAGCTGCAAGGATTGCATCCGTCTCCTCAGCAGTGAAACCACCTTCAGGGCCGATCAGCAGGCACTGATCCTGGTTCGGCCGATCAGATTTGGGCAAATCGGACTGCGTGATCCCCGGATGTGCCAACAGCAGTTGTTGCTGCAGATCTGCGGCCTGAGCCAGAACATCCTGCAGACTGCATAGCGGATGAAGTGTCATCAACTGTGGTCGTCGCGATTGTTTGCAGGCAGCGATGATGGTCTGTCGCAGTTTGTCCAGTTTTGTTTCTCGCGGATTCACGACGGTCCGCTGGCTTTCCATCAGGATCAGGGCATCAACTCCCAGCTCCGTTAACTTTTCAGTCATCCAGCGAAGGCGATCTCCTTTTGGGGGCGCCACGGCAACAACGATCCGCGCGCCGGTGTCGGATGCGTTCTGATTTCGTGATCGAATGGAAACGATGGCCGTACTGCGGCCGACCTGCGTGATTGCCGCCTCGGCTGTGCATCCATTCCCGTCAAACAATGTCACTTCGAGACCAGTGGTCGCTCGCAAAACGTGCAGCAGATGATGTGCTTCGGAGCCACCAATCTCCACAATGTCCTGCTGCAGGTCCGGAGCGTAAACCCATGGCATGATAACTGGCTCCACGGTTGCTGAGTCGGACGCGTTTGAGGGGGGGGGCGGCGATACCGATGATTTGCTGTGCAGCCACCCAAACCGAGCAACTTACAAAAAGAAACTCCTGACGCCAGTGAACGTCAGGAGTTGGAATTTCCCTGGAATGCAGCTGGAGACCTTTTCAGGAGTCCTGTCGATTCATCGGATGGCGTTGTGCAGCATCCGCACGCAGGGTTACCGGGATTTCCTCATCCAGCCACAGATCCATTTGAGACCATGCTTCGGAAAGAGCCTGGTGTGCCATGGAAGCCTCGGTTTCTACCGCCGTCTCTGCCGCAGCCTGCACCTCAGCAACAGCGACCGGTACTGCCACAGTTGCGTGGTGGTCCGGGAGGCGACCAGCATCATTGTTGATCACCCGCTCGTCCCGGTTCGGGTTCAGTAGGTTCAGGTCGGCCGCCAGAACCGATTCGGCCCCGTCAGAATCAACTCGAAGTTCGCCGTTCTGTGTCACTTCAAAGCTAACTGGTGCTGCCCAGGTTGTTCGTTCGCCCATGAAACTGACAGCCCAGATCCAGACGCGATACTGTCCCGGAGGCAGGGCCGCATCGGCTGTGTAGGAGGTGGACTGCAGATCCAGTTCCTTAATCATGATTTGGTCGTCTGCGTTATTGACCCACAGGACATAACGCTCGGCCTGAGCGATCGAGCTCCATGTGAAGGTGATCGGACCGCTTTGGGAACCGTTCTGCGTCGGTGAAAAGATTTCCAGCGGTTGCCCGATTTCGAAGTGACGTGGCGGTGACCAGCGACTGCGGAAACCATTTCCATGAGCCTGTGTCCAGACGACGTACTCACCAAAGTCAAAGTCAGATGTGGCCCGGTAGCTGGATTCTGTAACACGACGATCTCGCAGGACGATTTCCCGAGTCTGTGCATCAGCCACATACAGATCGTAGTAGCTGGCACCTGGTACCGGGGTCCAGTCGAACAGCGGCGTTCTGTTGAAGGAGTTTCCATCGTCCGGTTGAATCACGTCTGGTGTTGCCAGGACCGTAAACGTACTTGCGAGACTCCAATTGCCTCGTTCGCCCTGAGCGTTGACTGCCTGAGCCCAGTAGCGATAGGTGCCGGACGGCATCTCTTCCGCAGACCGGAACGTGGTCGTGCTGAGGCCCTGTTCCAGAATGACCTGATTGGTACCGGTCGTGAGGTTGTTCACCCACAGGTTGTAGGATGTCGCGTCGGCAACGGCCGTCCATGAAAGTTCCGGAAACTCCGGCAGTGCCAGCGTGCCGACAGACGTCTCGCCAGTGAGAACCGGTGCGGTACTGATGAAGATATCTCTGGGTGCACTCCAGAAGCCTGGAATTTCAAACTGGTCAAAGGCCTGAACCCAGATCCGGAATCGACCAACCCCGAGGTCTTCGCTGAGCGTAAACTTCGGCGTCGGAAGATTGTCCTGCAGGACCAGCGTGTCAACACCGGCACTCAGATTGGCAATCTGGATCTTGTATCGAGTTGCCCCCGGAATCGCATCCCATTCAATCACAGGACGCGGATCGGAAATCTTTCCTGCACCCGGCGTCTGAATGACCGGAGGCTCATGATCGAGCACCTGCAGTGAAGCAGAGCCAGAGATGTATCCCGCTGATGATGCGACAATTCCGGCAGTCTGAGTGCCATCCAGATCCGGATCATTAACCGCATGGATCGGGAAGCTGGCCGATGCCTGACCGACAGGGATGATCACTGTAGCCGGGACAGCCAGTTCAGACACGTCGGTGGAGGACAGATTGACGGTCAGCGCTGTTCCCACGTCAGTGTTGCTGCGAGTGACTGTTCCAACAGCCGCATTGACTCCTGCGTTTTCACGAACGTCGCCGCGATTGATTGTCACGGACAGTGTTTCATGGTCCTGAACGACAAGTTCCAGTTTTCCGTCATAGTGGTCTGCAGCTGTAGCCGTGATGACAAGGCTGCGATCTCCGAGGAGCATATCATCGAGAATCTGGACGGCACGCTGAACAGAATCCTGTCCCGCAGGAATGACGATCGACGTCGGAACATTAACAGCAGAGGATCCACTGCCGGTAACAGTCATGTTGACGGTGAGGTCAACGCCGAGGTCAGAGAGTTTCGTACGGCGTACCGTCAGCGTCATGCTGCCGGCATTTTCCGAGATGGGGTTAACGAGTGTGGACACTTCCACTGTCGGTTCATGATCGAGTACGGTGACATCAGCCGTCAGATCTGCGCCGTAAGCTCCGGCCTGTGCCGTGAGTGTGACGGTGCGGGTGTTGTCGAACGTTCCGTTGTCAATTGCGACAACATTGAACGATGCGGTGCTGGATCCGGCGGCGAATGTGACATCAAGGGAACCGTCGGCGGCGGCACCGTCGAATGCCAGCACTGACGGATCGGAACTGAGCATGCGGACCGTGTATTCCACTCCGATGTCCGTGTTGAAACGCTGCAGAGTACCCACCAAAGCCGGATTCCCGTCATTCTCTGAAACGGTGGTCTTTGACAGGGACAGCGTCAGTGTTTCAGCATCAGTGACACCGAGGACGTCGGAGCCGAGTTGCAGGCCGGTTGTTGTGACACCGACCGCTGTGATGTCAACCAATTGAGTGCCGTCGAGCACGTCATCATCGAGAGTGTCCAGCGTTAGCACCACCTCGGCCTGATTTGCGGGAATAATCACCTGATGTACGCTGGTTTTAGTCTCACCAAACACCGCCTCACTGTCATCTGAGGATGTCAGGTCAACAACAACCTCTTCAAGACCCAGTGTGGTGATTTCCATGGACCAGCCGTTGAGACGGCCGAAGTCATTGACATTGTCATCGGTAAATTCAAGGTACCACGTTCCCTGTGCCTCTTCACCGATCAGTGAACTCAGACTGCCTTCCGGCATAAAGCTTCCGGTGAAGGGAGACTCCGCATCATTGATTGAAGAGCGAGCCTGGTCATCCAGAGTCGTGCTGAGCATCAGGTGTTCATTGGTAACCAGATCGGTAAACAACTCGATTCGGGTTCCGGCAGGGCTGATCAGATAGACATCCAGATCAGGAATCCAGTCGTGCTGGAAGTTCACGGTGACGTTGATGTCGGCAATGCGTGAGATCTGGGTCGGAACCGTGATCGGAGACCAGTTGGTCGACACGTCCTGCAGTTGGTACACCTGACTGTTGCTGGCATACTGTACGGTCTTGTGATCAAACGGGCCGTCAACGTCAGTCCGTGCTACTCGTACCGTTGTGGCATTTTCTCCCAGTGCTTCCGAGACCATATCATCCAGAATTTCAACGCTCAGAAGTTCCTGGTCAAGAACAGTAATGACCTCGGCACCTGATTCGTAAAGTGGCGCTGCTGCAGTAATATTGACGACCTGCACACCATCACGCAGATTATCGTCAACGGCACCAAATGGGATTTCCACAAACTGCTCGCCTTCCGGGATGACGACAGTCAACGGAATGGAAACCTCGGATGTGTCTGAGTTGGAGAGAGTGACCTCGAGACTCCCGCGGTCACGACTGATGTGCTCCCCAAAGGACACAAAAGCCGTTGTCCCAGGAGTTCCTGTAACTTCAGTCATCGTGCCTGGATTCAGTGAGGTGTCGGCGAATCCGAAGCCGCCGGTGCTGCCACCGAAGACAATGGAACCGGCAA
>JAFMMM010000049.1 GCA_017859815.1 Planctomycetota bacterium
TTTGTCGCACCACTGCTGCCCCAAAAGGTGTTGCCTTTGTCGCACGAACTGAAGTCCCCGACACCACGGCCGGCAGCATTGGTCGGCCGGCAGCATTGGTCCGATACCAAAAGCTGCCCCGCAACTGCGATTCTGTTGCGCAGGCTGAAAAATGCTGAGCGTGATCGGCGGCGGCGGACGTGAATCAACTGGGCGAGACTAGCATTCGTCGTTGTCCGCCAGCCCAAACTCCGTGCGCAGCACATTCACCGCGCGATCTGCTTCAGCCTCATCGATTGTGATGCTGATCTTGACTTCGCTGGTACCAACCATCGACACGTTCACTCCGGCAGTCGCCAGCGATTCAAACACGCGGCGACAGACATCGGTATGGCTTCTCAAACCGATCCCGGAAATTGTCAGTTTGCAGATATTGTCGTCCGAGGTGGTCAATTGAACGGGCGCGTTGTTCATTTTGCCCAGTGACTCCTGCAAACCGGGAATCACAGATCTCGCTGCTTCAAGCAGGTCTCTGGGAATCGTGCAGGAGACGTTGGCAAGGCCCTGCTGGGGGACATTTTGCACAATCAGGTCGACCAAAATCTCCTGTTCTGCCAGCGCGGAAAAGATTTGTGCAGCCACACCGGGACGATCCGGAATTCCTGTCAGCGTCAGCCGCGACTGACTCAGGTCGACTCCGATATCACTGACCAGAATGCTCTCCATGCTTTCAAGCCCCGCGACGATTTCAGCAACCTGCTCAATCGTCAGTTCGCTGCCCGATGCAGGTGCTGCCTGCGTGCCCGAATCCCCGGTGGAGGAATCACTCGTCAGATTCAGACCAAACCCGTCGTGAATCACATTGGCGGCACGGTCACACTGATCCTGAGCGATCAGGACAGAGATTCGAATTTCACTCGTTGTGACGACCTCAACGCTGATTCCATTTTCCGCAAGGATCGCAAACAAACGGGAGGCGACGCCTGAATGCGTTTTCATTCCCTCACCAACGACGGAGACCTTCGAAAGACCGGTTCGGCTGATCACCTCGTCTGCTCCCAGGCGCTCAGCCGCCGCGCGAACAACCTTCAACGCTGCACTCAGATCTCCTTCGGCAACGGTAAATGAAATATTAGCGGCTCCTTCTCGGGCAACATTCTGAACCACCATATCCACGGGAATTCTGGCACCAGACAGGGCCGTGAACAGGTCACTCATCACCCCGGGCTGATCCGCAGCCCCGGCAACTCTAATGAGTGCTTCGCCCCGCACGGCAGCGACACCGGTCACCATCGAAGAACACTCTGCTGTCTCAGCTGCAATCAGACTGCCGGCTGCATCAGAGAATGACGGTCTTACACGCAGCGGTACGGAATACTTCTTCGCAAATTCAATGGACCGTGAATGCATGACACCCGCTCCGAGGCTGGCCAGTTCCAGCATCTCGTCGTAGGAAATCCGTTCAACTTTCCTGGCTGTCGCAACCATCCGCGGATCGGACGTAAAGACTCCCTCGACATCGGTATAGATTTCACACAACTCCGCATCCAGAACTGCGGCCAGGGCAGTTGCCGTGGTGTCGCTACCGCCACGTCCCAGCGTTGTGATATTCATCCGTGAGTCGACGCCCTGAAATCCTGCGGCGATCAGGATGTGTCCTTGTCCCAGTAACTCCTTCATACGATCTGTGGAAATGCTGACAATGCGGGCCCGGGTATGCGACTCATCCGTCAGCACCCCTATTTGTGCACCGGTCAGGCTGATTGCGTCTTCCCCCAGCTCGTGGACAGCCATCGCCATCAACGCGACAGATTCCTGCTCCCCGGTCGCCAGCAGCATATCCATTTCGCGTGGTCGCGGTGTGGCGGTAATGGCACTGGCCAGTTCCACCAGTTCATCCGTCTTCTGCCCCCGGGCGCTGACAACCATGACCACATCGTACCCGTCACGTCGGGCAGCAACTGCTCGTTCCGCAGCTCGGCGAATCTTTTCGGGACTGGCGACACTGGTTCCACCAAATTTCTGGACGATCACTGACACAGTATTTACCTCAAGGTTGTTGCTTTGACACTTACGATGCCTGCAGAACTTCCTGCGGGACAACGAATTGCTGCTGGCATCGAGCGACAGATTATGGAACCAGCCTGCACCAGCGAACACAGTCCGGCTGAAAATTCGCCCAGCCAGGAAAGATTGCAGTGGATGTTCAGGCAGGGAAATCAGGAGCGAACGGGTAAAACTGGCTAATTGGCAATTCCTGACCACTCAAGTGTCAGTGCCGGATTCAGCCTTCCTTCGCCGAATCTGCTCCAGCATCTGCTCCAGAACTTGCTCGATCGTCAACAGGGACGTCTCGACAATGATCGCATCAGCAGCGGGCTTCATGGGCGCCAGTTCCCGCTGTTCGTCTCGCTGATCACGCTCTTCAATCTGCTGCCGGACCTCTTCAAGTGACTGAGAAATCCCGCGTTCCTGCAAATCCAAAAGCCGACGGTTGGCTCGAGCGGTCACACTGGCTGTCAGAAAAAACTTGCATTCGGCCAGCGGAAAGACCACGGTTCCCTGATCTCTCCCCTCTGTCACCAGACTGCCCGTGTCACCAACGGCCCGTTGAAGCTCCACCATGCGATCACGAACTGCCGGGCTGGCTGCCACCAGAGACGCAGCTTCAGAAACCCTCGGGGCCCGAATCTCCTGCGAGACATCACGCCCGTTCAGAAACAAACTGTCCCCGTCAAACTTCAGCTCGGCCACAGCAGCGGCGGCAGCATTGGCCGCTTCCTCATTGGGGTTGTTCCCCGCCTGCAGAACCGCCAGTGCAATTGCCCGATACATCGCACCTGTGTCCAGAAACCGAAAGCCAAGCCGGCTGGCGAGCATGCGCGAAATCGTGCTTTTTCCGGATCCGGCCGGACCATCAATCGTGATGATCATTTTTGGAACTCTCAGATCGCTGTGATGCTGGATGACTACGAACTGGCCCTGCAAATCGCCAGCAGCCAACTCAAAGCCGGGCCACGCCTCGCGATTCCTGAAGCATACTGAAATCCAGCGCATTTCCGAATCATCCCGGTGGCTCGATCTGCGTTTCTCCCCTGACTGCTGTGTGGGCAACAGAAAAACACCACGCAAAGGACCAATCGGAAAATAATCGTGACTTTGCGGGAACGGAGACAACACTGCTCCTGTATTGTCTGATTCCCGCTGACTACAATCCGCGAACGACCAGCCAGCAATTCGGCATGGTCCACCAACAGGACAGCAGCAGGTCAAAGGAACAACAGGTGAGTTCGGGCATACACAAGGACCGAATCCAAACACTGCGTACCGCACTGACCCGAACAGAGACCGGTGCATTTCTTGCAGAATCCCGTGTCCTTAGGCGGGTCATCCGTGAGCGCTTTGGGTTCGTCCAGCTTTCGGCCTCGATCCCACATACAGAATCACAGGTGGTTGATGCCGAGGAGATCCGCTCGCTGGTTCACCCTGATGAACTGGGGCTCGACAATTTCGACCATCTGCCTGACCGCTGCCTGCTGATCGCACAGCCTACTGACAACGAACTTGCAGACTGGTCGGAAGAAGACCTGCTGCTGCTGACCTGGCGCAGACTGTTTCACTGCACCGTTGATCGGGTA
The DNA here is from genome assembly GCA_017859815.1 of Planctomycetota bacterium. GTDB lineage: Bacteria > Planctomycetota > Planctomycetia > Planctomycetales > Planctomycetaceae > SXXK01. The sequence continues at coordinate 3,618 of JAFMMM010000049.1, forward strand.
CTGACTGAAAAATCATCACCGGCCCTGCAGCGCAGTTTCACCCAGCAAATGATAGCCGAACTGGGGCAAGTCGAATTCGATGAAGCTCACTTCGTTCTTCGCAGCGAATATCGGCTGGTGGACCCATCGTCACGCACGGAAGCCTGGCAGGAGTTCTGCGCGGTATTCCTCGAATTTCTGTGCTTCGAAACGGATCAGATCCGTACGTGGTTTCCCTCAATACCAACTGACTACAACATCCATCTGCTCCTTCCTGAAGATGTCGACGTTCCCGCTCTCCTGCAGCAGACACGACTTCCCGGTGCACCGGAACCGGACCTGACTTCGCATATCGCACACGATGAAGCCAGCCTGTCGCGAACACGCAGAGACTGGACTTTGAATCTGAGAATTCCCTCGTCGGGCCGCTCGTTTGCACGAGCTTTCCGACGCAGTGAACGGGCCGGTGAACGAGGCAATACGATTGCGGCAATCGTTGCCGCAATCTCCGCTCGACAGCTCTCACGCACACCAGAACAGCGGGAACAGGCAGAAAGTCGCGTCGAAGCGCAAATCGCGTTTCTGGTCCGCAGACTTCAACGAGCCATCAACTTTTCCGCTGAAGAATCACCTGCATGGCAGGAGTCCTTTCTGGAACTGGCCAACAATGCCATCCACGGCTTTTGGAATTCCGAAAAACGACTGCTCTTTGATATCCAGAAAGTCTGTCTCGACCATGAACGTGTCACCTACAAGGTCGATCTGCTGACATGGATACTCAGCCGCGGAAAACGACCACTCCGCAGACCCCTCGGGGCACTTCGGGAAGTCATGATGGCCAGGCACCTCGCCTCGGCTGCCGGTCGGTTAGTTTCCGTACGACTCAGTGGTGCCGAACGTGAACGACTGAACCAGCTGCTGCACAGCGCGGCGATGCTGGCGGAAATGCAGATGCGAACCCGGATGCGTCCGGTCCTGAAGGAGATCTTTGAAGACGTTGGCCTGGCCCCCGGCAACATCCCGGAAGAAGTCGCCAGCGACAAAATGATTGAGGATGCTCTTGACTGCATCGCAGATCGCGGCTTTCTCACCATGGGATATCTGCGCGATTCCATCAGCCGAAACGACCTGAAGCTGCCGGACCTCGATGAGGTCAGAGACATCTGGAAAGGTGATCATCTTCTTCGTGCCGATGACCGCCTGCACCTCGCTCTCGATGGTGTATATCGCAAGGGGGAGTTCTACCTGCGTTGGCTGCAAACAACCAGTGCGATCTTCTTCGGAAATCGGACCGGTCAGTTCGCAACGCTGTTCCTGCTCATTCCCTTCGGCGGTGCAATGGTCATCGTGGAAGGCCTGCGACACATTTCTCACATGTTTCAGGGCGGGCAGGAAGAGGCTTCAGCAGCTCCTGAACCAGGGGACATGCAGCTCCGGTCCACCGATCCACAACTCTCAGCTCAGGGCCCCCCCGCAACCGCGCCTGAACAAGCTCCTTCCACAACTTCTCTACCTGCCGGACCAACTGCAAACGCCGCGACAGAGCCAGCCTCCGCAACCGCGGACAAGACCGAAACTCCTGCAGCCCCCAATGCCCTTACCGCTGCCCCAGCTCCGGAAACAAGCAGCGATTCGACGGCCGCCGACGCCAACATGATCGCCCAGCCGGCATTGGAAACCGAACAAACGATAGCTCCACCCGCTGCTGGCTCGAATTCAGAGACCGCCGCGGTGGTTCAGCAGCCGGTGAATTATGGGGACGCCTTCGGTCAAATCTGGCAAAGTCGTCTCGAAACCGCCTCCTGGACCATCTCCATCGGCTTTGTCCTGATGGCGCTGATTCATCTGCCGTGGCTGCGACAACGTTTCTTTCGCATGCTCGGATCACTCGTGCGGCTGCTGAAAATCAGCCTCGTGACATTTCCCAGACACGTGTTCCAGCTGCCGCTGGTGCAGAAAGTCTGGAAGAACGCCTACTTTGTCAGATTCAGAAGGGTCATCTTCGTTCCGGCTGTGTCCGCCTGGGTGATGGCGTCAGCAATCCCGCAGCTGTTCGGCTGGCCGGGAGCCAGCTTGCAGGCGACCCTGATCATCACGGTGCTGTTCAGCATCGTTCTGAATTCCCGAGCGGGCAGAGATGCGCAGGAACTGGCGTGGGAGTGGCTGGGGAATATCCTGCAAAAACTGCACGCCCGCGTGCTGGTCGCCATGCTCGACTTTATCGTCGATATCTTTCGACTGTTTCTGAACCTGATCGAACGAGTTCTCTACGCGGTGGATGAATGGCTTCGCTTTCACAGTGAAGAAAGCTGGATTTCGCTTGTCATTAAAGCGTTGCTGGGAGTCATCTGGACCTTTGTTGCATTTCTCGTGCGGATCTATGTCAATCTGCTGATTGAGCCAACATTCCACCCAGTGAAGCACTTCCCCGTGGTCACAGTGGCACACAAGATGATCCTGCCCGGACTGGTGCTGATTCGAAACAGAATGGTCAGTATCCTCGATCCTTACCTCGGACCTGCACTGGCCGAATCCGTCACCTGGTTCAACATCTTCTTCATCCCCGGCATCTTTGGCTTCATCGTCTGGGAGCTCAAAGAAAACTGGCGGCTTTACGCTTCAAACCGAAAGCCATTGCTCACCGCCTCGCCTGTTGGCAGCCACGGCGAAACCGTTGCACGCTTGCTGCGGCCAGGTTTTCACTCGGGAACACTTCCCAAACTGTTCCGCCGAATGCGACGGCTGGAAAAACGCGCCCCCTCATTTCGCCGCTTCAGCACCCGCCGCAGTCTCCGCGATCGACTCCACCACGTGGAAGATGCGATCCGCAATTTCACACGCCGGGAATTGATCCGATTGCTGCAGTTGTGCCCCGTTTGGGGAGGAACTGGAATTCGCTGCAGCTCAGTGCACGCCGCTTCCAACAGTTTCTTCATCAATCTGGACTGCCCGCTGCTGGGTAACGAACCGCTGAGCATTCTGTTTCAGGAGCAGAGCACCTGGGTGGTTGCCGGAATCACGAATCCCGGCTGGCTGAATGCAGCTTCCGAAGAACAACGAAACGCCTTTGCACATGCACTGGAAGGCTTCTACCGCCGATCCGGCGTCGACATGGTCCGGGAGCAGCTGGAAGACTCATTTGTGAGTTCACACCCCTACGATATTGACTCCGAAGGTCTCACAATCTGGCCCGGTGGCGATTTCCGCGAAGAGATTTCGGTCGACCTCACACGCAAATATCAGCTGCGTCCGTTACCGGCAGCCCGCGCACGACAGGCGATGCTGGAACCAGCAGAGAAAAAACGTGTGCTCTTCGGAGAAACCTCCATCTCATGGCGGAACTGGGTGAAATGCTGGACCACAGCCGATCAGCCGTACAGCACGACAGTGGGCGAGACTGCGGAACAGGCAGAAGCGTGTCTGCGACCTCCGGGCATCAAACTGATCCCCGAACGGCAGTGAGCATCGACGGCAAATCAGTCCTGGTCGCCAGCGTGTTTCGCAAGCAACTCTGCAATCTGCACCGCGTTGGTCGCAGCTCCTTTGCGCAAATTATCGGATACGCACCAGAACGTCAGGCAGTTGTCCCGCGAAATATCACGGCGAATTCGCCCGATGAAGACGTCGTCACGCCCGTCACACCCCGACGGCATGGGATAGGCAGCGGTTGACGGGTCATCCACAACCGTGATCCCCGGAGTTGCTTCGAACAGGGTCCGCGCTTCCGCCGGCGTCAAAGCACGCTCCGTCTCGACATTGATCACTTCACTGTGGCAATTGGAAACAGGGATCCGCACACAGGTGGGGCAGACCTGAATCGTCTCGTCACCCAAAATCTTGCGCGTCTCATGGACCATCTTCAGCTCTTCGCTGGTGTAGTCATCATCCCGAAATCCGCCAATCTGCGGAATGGCATTGAACGCGATCGGATGCGAGAAGGCAGAATAATCCCACGACTCACCATTCAGGGCAGCCCGTGATCCCTGCAACAGATCTTCGGTTCCCTGCAAACCGGCCCCGCTGGTTGCCTGATACGTTGTAACAATCACCCGCTTCACGACCGCGGCATCGTGCAGCGGCTTCAAAGCCAGCACCATTTGAGTCGTGGAACAGTTGGGACTGGCGATGATCCCCGTTGCATTCAAAGCCGCCTCCGGGTTGATCTCAGGGACAACCAGTGCCACCTCAGGCTTCATGCGCCAGTAGCCGGATTCGTCAATGACTCGACACCCCGCAGCGATTGCGGACGGCAAAAACTCAGCCGCAGTGTCGTCCGGAGTGCTGGCGATGACCAAATCGGTACCGGCAAAACAGTCGTGAGTCAGTTCTTCAATGACAATTTCCTCGCCGCGGAATAAAACCCGCTGACCGGCGCTGCGTGCCGAAGCAAGCAGACGAAATCGCTTTGCATGAAACCCGCGTTCTTCCAGCAACTGCAGAATGATTCTGCCCACAGCGCCGGTTGCACCGACGATCGCAACAGTCTCAAACACTGCTACTCCTTCCCACAAATTGATCGACCGCGACACAACGGTTCAGCGGTTGATGTCCGAATTAAGCCTTGAACCAACAACAGCACCAGAGCAGAAGCACCTGAGCAGATCGACAGCCGAAGGACGAGGTCAACGCCCAATTTCCCCCATGCCGACTTTGCTTCGTGCTGAAAGTCGAGAACCCGGGCAGGACCGCTTCAACGGAGACCCACACTGCCGGAGGCCTGCTCCCTTCAGCGCACAAAATGCCGTTTGGTCCGAAGTTAACGCCTTTCAAGCCAAAAACCAAACAGCAGCAACTCTGATCTCAGCGGGGGGAATCGTCCCAATCAAGCTCTGGTCGCCACGAAGTGAGTAAACCGGAAACTGCCATCCATTGGCGAATTGAACCACCATTGCAGGAACAGGTACACTATTGCGTTGTTCAGCCCGGTCGCGAAGACGCTGGTCGATCTTCCCAAATCGTGCAGGCCGGGGACTATCCGGACGCTCTTCTGTTTCAAAACTCTTCACCCACGGCCGTAAACCTGCTGAAAATGTCCCGGAAACCTCGCTACCAAATCCCGGATCCGTCAGTTCGTCTGACAGATGAATTGATCATGGAAAACATCCAGCCAAATTCGAGGGTGATCGACCTTGGCTGTGGAGACGGGCGCCTGCTGGCACGGCTGACTGCAGAACTGAACTGCGACGTGATGGGCGTCGAGGTGGATCTGGAGAATATCCTTGCGGTGATCCAGCGGGGCCTGCCTGTGATCGAAGCAGACCTCGATCAGGGCCTGCATGACGTTCCGGATAACTGCTTTGACTTCGCTGTCCTCAGCCAGACACTGCAACAGGTGCGAAACCCGGGCAAACTGTTGCTGGAGATGCTCCGCGTCGCTCGCCGTGCGCTGGTGGTCATCCCCAACTTTGGCCACTGGCGAGTTCGCCTGGAAGTCCTTCGTCGCGGACGCACTCCCGTCACAGAATCGTTCCCGTGGGAATGGTACGAATCTCCCAATGTGCACTTCATGTCCATGTGGGATTTTCGTGACCTGATGCAGCGTCGCGGCCTTCGAATCGTTGACGAAAGCCCAATTATTCGCGGTCGGGCAGTGAAGCAGCTGCGGCTCGCCAATCTCCGCGCAGACAGCGCATTCTACCAGCTTGAAAAAAAAACGCGGGCTGACAACCAGCCGAACCCATGAACGGGCAGCAGCTGACTCAGCCGCTTCGCCGAAGTCAGGCCTCGCGCCGATTTCCCACGCAGCTCCCCTCCGGCAGGACATCTTGACCCGGCAGGGCAGACCTGCCATCGTGCCGATATTGCGGTCTGTCTCACTCGAGCAGGATGCTCGAACCACTGCAGCAACCATTGCAGCCAGTGCCCATGCAAGGAAGCGTGATTCAACCTGTTATTTTGCTGTGCATTCTTCAGGGAATGCCCTGTTTTGCTGCGCAGAATGCATCGCCGACGCAGAATGCCGCCCCGGCAGCCCTCAGTTCAGGAATCCTGGTGCTCACCACGGGTGAACTTGTGGAGGGCAGCATCACCCCTCGGAAGGACGGTTACGACGTCCGTTCAGCAGCGGGAAACCGTATGATTGAATCTGCTCGAGTCAGCTTCACCGCTGCCAGCAGGCCCGAAGCCTGGCGTCGGCTGCGAGCTACGTTCCAGAGAATGACTCCCGAGATTCATCTGCAACTTGCCGCATGGTGCCTGCGATATGACTTGAAGGATCAGGCCCAGCGTGAAGTCCTTGACGCACTCCAGCTGGACCCCTACCGGAAAGATGCGCGTGATCTGCTGCAGCAACTGACAGCTCGCACGGAACCATCACATGAAATCTCCCAGGTCCGACACTCCATAGTTCGTCAGCAGCAGATGCTGCCAAATGGTGGTGCAATTCCGGCTCCGTCACGCAGTCTCGGAGGATTGAGCAGACCGCTGGCTGCACACTTCGTCCGTCATGTCCAGCCATTGCTGTCCAGCAAGTGTGCGACAGCAGGCTGCCATGGCTTGCGGCCTGCCTCAGATTTTCAACTCAGCCCGGTGAGCCACGGATCTACTCCGCTGATCGCCGAACACAATCTTGCGGCAGTGCTGGAACAGCTGGACACCCGCGAACCGAATCAAAGCAGTTTGCTGCTGCAGGCAGATCGGCCGCACGGAGGAATGCGAACGCCCGCCTTCGTGGGACGCACCGGGATCCGACAACGCATGATGCTGCTGGAATGGCTGGTGGAAGTGGCATCGGACATCGATCCACAGCCTCAAGCCCCGTCACCGCAACTCCCGGCGATCGCTGGCAGTAAGTCCTCGCAGCCTGCGTTGGTGCGACAGGCATCTGTCACTCAGGTTTTACCGGCGTCGCAGGATCAGCTGTCGTCATCACGGCCAGCAGACGAAGCGATGTTTCAGGAAAGCGGCAACCTCCTCGACAGACAGTTTCTGCAAGAAGCGCGCGCAGTCAACGCTCGCGATCCTTTCAGCCCCGATATCTTCAATCGGCGTCATCACGGAGCCAGTGCGTGGGAGCTGTCGCACTCCGCTGCGGATTCTTCCGGAAACGTCGCAGCTTTAGCTGAGACACAACAATCCACCCTGTTGGAAACAGGCAAGTCACGCAACGACTGACAGATCTGAATACTGGAGCAAATATGATGGAACGATTCGTAACCTGCAGTTTGCCACTGTTGATTTGCGTGCTCTCGACTGGTTGTTTGGGGACTGGCGTGCCACGCTTTGTTAACCAGTTTCGGAAAAGCTACCTGACCGACCGACAGGATTACAACGAGACCGCCGATCCATTTTTGTATTCAGGTGCTGAGCCGGAGCAGGAAATCACCGGGCGAACCACGCTGGGAGAAAACACCGGCTCCGAACTGGCTGGAAACGATCCTTCCCTCCCCGGCCCTCAGCCAATTCATCGTGTGAATGTTGATACCGGAAACGGAATCCCCGGGACAGGCATCGCTCACGCAGTCTATCCGGGCGATGCAGAGCCCCTGACACGCGACCCGGGGAACGCGGGAGTTGTTGTGCAGCAGTCGTTCGAAGGTGCTGCTGTGGGGAATTTTCTGAGAGGACAACCAGCCAATCCCATCACCCGGCAGCCAGTGAATGCGTCAGCTGACACGAGACCTGTCAGCTCGGCGATCCAGCGCATTGAACGACCTTTGTCGCAAAGCGGTGCCTTGTCTCCTGCAGCTGATGCGGCGGCGCTCAATTCACTGATGAACGAAAGTCCGTTTTCCAATGCGAGTGATTTCTCACCTGAGCCGACAGCAGACCCAACTGATGCAGAATTGTTTGAGACACCCACTGTGCAGCCTGCACCGGCACCAGCGACTCAAGAATCAGGGATCGAAGAGAATCCATTCTCCGCTCTGAATGGGTTCTCGACGGGTGGATCAGCATCCCAGCCGAAGCCTGGGGCAGGAAAGGCTGGTGACGGATCGTTTCAAAGCCAGTTCGGCAGTCCGACCAGCTGGCGTCCAGCGGCCACACAAAACTGATGACCGGGCTCTCTGACTGCACAGGACCATCTGCAAGCAGCCCCAGTCCCTCAGATTGCTGAATTCGTGAGGCTTGCAACCGAGACCACCAGGATTGATCATTCCAGCGGTCTCTGCCATTCTGGTGGAATACGCGTTTGGGAAACGCGTCACTGTCCCCCACTTTTTGTTCCTGCACAGCAGAAGAGCAATCTACGATGCGATCTGTTTTGAAAGCCGGCATGGTCGGCATGGGTATGATCTTTGACGAGACATACCGCCCCTTCTTTGAGTCTGTTGCCGGTACAGGACTGTACGACCGCCGTTTCGGCGATGTCGACATCGCTCTGGCTGGCGCTGCGACCCGAACGGGCCGACGTGCGGAAGCCTATCAGCAGGTGTCTCAGGGAATCATCCCGGCTTTCACCAGTTACTCCGGTCTCGATGCAGCTCAACAGCTGATTGCCTCCCGCCCGGACTTCATCTGCGTGGCAACACCCGACAATCGCCATTTTGAAGTTGCCAGAGACGCACTTCAGGCCGGCATCCACGTTCTCATCGAGAAACCGTCGGTCCTGTCGCTCGCAGAGCTGGATCAACTCAATCAGCTGGCGGAATCAAACGGTGTCCTTGCTCGAGTGGTTTACCACAAGCTGCTTGACCCGGACCACAAGAAGCTTCGCACTCTGGTCGTTGATGATGTGCTGCAACATGTGAACAACGGCTATTGCTCCCTGCTGGAACCAAAGCAGATTTCGGGAGAACAGTTTTCAGAGTGGATTACGGGCCGGAATCCAGGCACCTACGTCGCCGTTCACTACATCAAACTCATCGATTTCACATTTGGCGGTCGACTCAAGACCATCACCTGCACCGGCCAGCGTGGGATTGTCGGTCCGGCTGACGGACCAACCTGGGACAGCTGTCAGTTGAGGCTGATTTATGAATACAAAGACGGCCGCGAAGCCGCCTTCGACCTGCACACCTCATGGGTGACTCCTGACAATTTCCCGGGCTATGTTGAACAGGAAGTGCAGTTCCGCTTCGACAATGGAATCTGGAACGGACATTCACGCCGTCGCGGCGTCGAATTAACCGTTGAGGGCAAAACGCCTTTCAGCCTCAAGAACACAATCAACAACCACTACAACGCCAGCTGTATTGAACCGTGGGGAGAACGCTCGCAACGCGGTTATGGCGTTGAAGTGATCGAACGATTTGCAAGGGAAGTCGCGCTGGTGGAACTCAGTGGACCGGCGTCTGAGCGTGGTGATCGGCTCAGCGAAATCCGTGGCCTCGACTATTCCGATCTCTCGGCAGATCGGCAGGTCGTCGCGGCCGTCGAAGCAATGGAACTTATCCTTGCTGAGCAGGCGGCAGGACGTCCTGATCGGGTTGCTCGGTTTGACGGTCAGTCGATTCATCTTGTCTGAGTCGCTGCAAGCTGGCTGCAAAACCTGTGCTTGAGAGCAGGATCAGCACCGGCATCAGCGGTGCCCGCATGCGTGTATCCGTCCAGTAAACAATATGCAGCAGGCAAAATGCCAGAACACTCAGCCACATCCGCCGCCTGAGTAATCCGCTGCCGGTTGGGGATCCCTGCTGAAACAGCAGAGACAGCAGCAGACCGCACCAGAGGAACAGGTACCAGCCGGTCAGGGCGACTCTTGTGAGCCCGCTGGCCCCGATGGCTGAAAGCCCCCAGAATCGTGACATTCGCAGCAGACACGCGGAGAAAAAACTGGTCGGCTCAGAACTCACAGTCCGAATTGCCAGCTGGTAATACCAGCGATCCAGATCGATTTCGTTACCCACGTCTACGCCCGCTTCCCGAGCCCGCTGCAGACTGTCACGTTGCCACCGTGAAAGCGCCGCTCCATCCCATGGAACGCTGCGATCACCATTGACAACATCGCGATAAAACTCCGGGTTGTTACCAAGTGCCAGCGTATAGCCGCCGTGAGTCGTCGCGATCACCCAGCTGCCCATCACGATCCGGTTACGAATCATCCATGGCCCGGTGACCAGCAGAAGTCCGCACAGCAGACCGGTCGGGAACACCAGTGACGATCGAAAAGCTGGGGAGTGAAGAGCACCGCGATGTGTTCGAAGGCTGTGAACAAGCTGTTGCAGCAGCATCAGTCCGCAGGCAATCATCAGCACCGGACGCATTAACGTGCCTACGCCAAACAGAACGCCGGTCCCCAACCAGCGTCCGAAACTGACCGGCGTGCGGCTTCTCTGCAGTTGATCGGGGACGTTGTCTGACGTCATGCTCAACAGGCACAGACACAGGATCGCCGCGCACGGCACCTCTGTCATGGGTTGCAGCGAATAACGCAACAACAGCGGGTCGACCGCAGCAGGAATGACGGCCAGCAGTGCCACTCGCGGCGTGAGACCAAGTCGGGCGGCGAGGCGACTGATCGCCCACAACAGGACGGCTGTGGAAACCAATTGCAATAACGCCACCGCTGCCACCGCACTCAATCCGGACCGCATTAACAGAGACAGCAGAAAGGGCAGCAGCGGGGGACGGAAAGCTGTGGGCAGGTCCGTCCACGGCCCGCTGAAGATTCCGGTTCTGATCAGTGCCTCCGCATGCGCGACATATCCATCAGCATCATCCGACAACAATTGTGGCATCTGCAGGAACAATAACAGCCGCAGGGTGCAGCCAGCGAGGATCAGCAGCAACAACTTTCCATTGTAAGACATCACGCCGCCTGAACCCTTTCCACGCTCCGGGAAGCTCGATGCCGTCTGGTCTGCCCGGAGTGGAATCCTGCCAATGATTCAACGATCATTCGTCTGATCCTTAAAGACATGACATCGAGTCGCCTCCATGCTCACGGGCGTCCGGAAAGCAATTCAACCATTCCTCAGCATCCAGCCGAGTCCGCTGAGCGCTGTGCAGACGTGCAGACGTGCAGACGTGCAGACAAGGTTGAATTCCCTCTGTCATTACGCCATTTGGCGGCCGCGGCGATGCAGATCTTTCCTGAGTTCGTCCTTTTCTGTCAGAATTTGTCGGAATCCTCTCCGGACAGGCAACAATTCACAAGAAGCAGGGCAGGGGACATGACCTGAACTGTCGGTTCTGGCTCAGCCAGCATCGTGAATATCACCAGATCCGCAAATCGGCGAATACAGTGACTGCATCAGCAATAACACCTCAAAGACTCTTTCTGGAGCACGAGGGATGGTTGCGCACGGTGGTGCGCAGCCGGCTGAAAGAGCCGGACGCTGTAGAAGACGTCATGCAAAACATTGCTCTCGCCGTCGTGCGACACCGGGAGATGCTTTCGGAAGTCAACCGGGCTGGTGCCTGGCTGTATCAGATTGCCGTCCGACAGGTGTTGATGTATCGCCGGACAACGGGGCGTCGTCGACGCTTTCAGGACGGCCTGATGAATCAGGCCACAATTGCGAATACGACAGACAACTTCGGTCCGCTCCGTACACTACTTTCAACGGAACGTCAGGGAAAGGTAAGGGAAGCACTCGAAACCCTTCCCGAGCTGGATCGACAAGTGCTGTTGCTGAAGTATGCAGAAGGTTGGAGCTACCGGGAAATGGCAGCTCATTTAGGCGTCACGGAACAGACAATCGAATACCGCCTGATGAAGGCCCGCCGCCAACTCAGGGGTCAGTTGAATTCTCTCGATCTGACGAGGGCTGAAGAATGAGTATGTCTGAGCAGGATGAGATTCTGATTCAGAAATGCGTTGACGCTGAACTCTCGGAAAACGAGGAACAGCGTTTGGTCGCCCGGCTTGATCAGGTGGACAATGGCTGGAAGCAACTCGCCTGTGGTTTCCTTGAAGACCGTGCCCTGCGGGGGCTGTTCGGGAACCCTGAAGCAGACGTGTTGGAAGAGCCCGTGGAACGGCCAGCCCCGCCCAAATCTTCCTCCCCGCTGAGAAAACAGCAGATCCTCGCTTCATGGTGGTCCCATCCCATTGTCACAATGGGCTTGTGTCTGGCGCTTGCATTCACAGCGGGACAGCTCATCAACACCAACAGTTCCGGCAACACAGGCCTGATTGAAACGGCCCTTGCAGATTTGTTTTCACGCGGTGACAGCTCGGAAAAAGCGGTCCCCGCGGCAGTGGCCCAGGCAGTCGCAGACGGCAATTTTGAAAACGTGATGTTCAGAACCTTTTCATTGCCAGACGGTCGATTGCTGGTCATTCCAGTCCGATAGGTCGCGGGCTTTGAAAGTCCTGCGACCAGCCTGGAACTCTGTCCCGGGCGTGGTCACACCATTCTCTTTGCGGTAAGGATATTGCAATGAATCTCAGGGTTTTGCTGCTCTGCCTGTTCACACTCACGACGACGTTGACGTCTGCTGACGAGATTCGGAAATCCGTCCGCATCAGACAACACGTCACAGCCGATGAGCAACCACCTCAGATTCAGGCTCCCCAGCAGGGGCGACGTCAAGGCATTGAAATTCAGATCGAGCAGCATCAGCAGCAATCCGCTGACGCAAAGTCCTCCACTGGGCAGGCTAAAGTCATCATCCTTGGTCCCGGGACCAGAAAGGAACTGAATTTCCCGCTTGATTCCGCAGACGATCTCAACCAACTCGCGGAAGAACTTCCCGAGTCGGTTCGCCAGCTGCCTGAGATCCAGTCCATTCTCAAGCAGATGGCAACGCCCGACACCAGGACCCTTGCTGCAGGCCCGGGGCCACGACCGGTTCTTGGGATCAGCTGTGAACCGCCTTCATCAGCACTCAAAAAGCACCTGCGCCTGCGTAATGCCGGCCTGTTGATCACATCTGTGATGCCAGGTTCACCAGCCGCTGAAGCCGGGTTGCAGACAGACGATCTCCTGCTGAAAGTTGGCGACAGCCTTGTTGCCGAAATGAATGACCTGATCGAGCTCGTGCAAAACTCGGAGGGGGAAGAGCTCAACCTGACTCTGCTGCATGAAGGTGAGGAACGTGTGGTCAACGTGACTCCTCGCGCGATGAATGTGCCAGAACTCTCAGCAATCGGCGAAGGCTCCCGGGTGATGCCTCAAACCATCATCAAGGGACTTCAACTGCCGGAAGAACTGGCCGGAAAAATCCGGAACGGAGAGATCAGGATCGGGCGGCTGCAGGAGGCTCCCGTGATCGCGCCGGATCAGGAAGCGGCCAGCCGCATTTCATTGCAGGGCAAGATCTCCCAACTGCAGAAGCAACTGAAGAAGCTGCAGCAGGACGTCAACGACTTGAAAGCTGGGCGGGCGAAAGATCAGGAATAACAGGGACAGCCCTCAAGTCTCTTCCTCAGGCACCGCAGTGTCGTCGGGGTGCTCCGACTGTTGGTTGGTCGGGGCATCTGTTCTTGATTCCTCCGTCTGATCTGTGTCTGCGGCAATTCCACTTCCGGAATTCGTCTCCGATTTCAGCTCGGACATTCTTGATGCCGGTGGTGGTGTCAGCTCGCCATACTCTTCCAGTTTTTCGAGACTGAATCGCAGCATCGCCAGTAACTGCGGCACGTCACGTTCGACAAACTGTTGCAGCCGTCCGGCTCTGCCCCGGAATTCGCTCGACTCGTGAGTGACCTCCTGAATCCAGTGCCGGACCACCGGCACCTGGCGTCGCGCATAATCAAGTGACTGGCGAGCATGCTCATGAGCCTTGACTTCTTCGATGCAGGAGGGTCGAAAATCTCCGGTCCGTCTCATGCGACACTGATGCAGTCGAACCCGCGTTTCAGACACATCCCGCATGCAACGCTCAATCTCGTGCTTCCAAAAGCCCGGGCGATCCTGCTCCAGCCACTGAGAAACCTGGCGCAACTGACTGTCCAGCATCGCCAGACAAAGACGCGCCTCTTCCTGAAACTTCACAGTTGCTGCCGCAAATGCGCGAATGACATCCGTGGATTTTACATCAGCTGAATCTGCCACTGATCACTTCCAGCTCAAGTCAATGGTCGATCAATAAGGCTGCCGGCAATGTCGCAACACAATCGCCAACACCCGACTACTGCTGCTGCAGATACTCCTCTATCAATTGGGCTTTGCGGAGCAGGAACGGGATGAATCGCTCATTGGATTCGACAAACCGTCCCAGAGCCTTCATGTTGTCCGTGAATTCCTCGGCGAATCGAAACTGCTCCTGATCCCGCCAGCTCTGCCCCAACTCCTGTAACTGGCCAGCGACCGATGCTGACTGATCTCCCAGTTCCTGATTGAATCTGCGCAGTAACTGGGCAAATCTTCGCAGTTCGCCGGGGTCAACAATCGCCTGAGCCATGGGTTGTCTCCTGAGTTTATTCAGACTGTTTCGTGTCGTTTCCAGCGGCAGACCATCGAAACCGCAGCGAACGGGATGCGTCACAGACAATACAAGCCCGACAATCGTTCTCATCCAAATCGTCGGTAAAGGCTGTCAAATCCCCCTCAGACTACGCACGATACCCTTGCGGCAGTCCGGGTGTCACTCGTTCTCGTTGGAATAAACGGGGAAAACCGCACCACCCCGTCGAAAGTCCTCCACAATTGTTGTGACAAGTCAAAACGGCGGAGATAGGATGCCGATACCCTCAGCAAGGCGTCGGTATTTTTTTTGTCAGACAGGCTCTGTAATGTCCAAGATGCAATTTGTTTTGACTGGCTTCGCTGCCGCTGTGCCTGGGTACCTGCTGATCTACGCAATGATCTCATCTCTCTTTTACGACGGGATGCTGACTGACGACGCCCGAGTATCCACATTAATGTGGGTCGTTTTTTCCGTCACCGGAGTCGGCGCGATCCTGATCGGATTCCTGCCATTTGCCGTTGTCGTGTTCCCTGGGCTTTACCCCAAATCCGGCGACGTGGCGAAGGAAACTGAAGACTCAAACCCCAGCAAAGGTCTCGACGCGGAAAACGAACTGGACGACGAGGACTTTGGTGAGCAACTGGAAGACGACGACGCTGAAGGATTCGACGAAGACTTCGACGAGGGTTTCAATCTCGAAGAAGAAGACTAGCAGCAAGCGTGCGTCATCATGCACGCCCCGCGTCTGCGCTCGGGCCACGCCGCGCAACTTGCATGAATTTCAGTCGGTATTCGCGAATTGCCGAGCCTGGATTCCCTGGCACTCAGCCTACCGGCTGCTGAGCAACTCAGGCGACGTCCATTGACCAATTGCAGATGCGGTTGCTGGCCTCTGCTGCTCCGGTGCTCGCACGAGACTGTTGATTCCAACAGACATTCAGCGATCAGCGGAAACTCCGACACAACTCGCCGCCCACCTGCGATCTACTCACGCACGCGGAGGATGCGGTTGTTTCCCATATCCAGCACATACAGCCAGCCCTGATGCCAGGTCACGCCATGCGGGTTCCTGAGCCGGATTGCCGGATCACCGCTGGATCGGCCAAGAACGGTTCGCACCTGTCCAGTCGCCGGGTTCCACGCTCGAATCGCCCCATTCTGGTCGTCCGCGACGTAGACGATGCCATCCGGGCCGACACACAAATGCTTTGGCGAACCGAACTGGGCCTGCAGAGCCGCCCCATCCCGGAATCCGGCCTTGCCAGTCCCGGCAACAGTTCGAATTCTCCCGTCCGGACTTACTGCACGAATCGCATGTCCCCCGCGTTCCAGAACGTAAACAGTACCGGTGCTGTTTTCCGCGACAGCTCGTGGATCAACCAGGGGCGACTCTGCGGCCATCGCTCCATCTTCAGGAACCCCTCGCTTGCCGTTCCCGGCAATCGTACGGACGATTCCAGTCCCCAGATGAACCTCTCGTATGCGACGGTTTTTCAGATCTGCGATCTGCAACCGGTCGGCTTTCGGTGTCAGCGTGATGCACATCACAAAGTTGAATTCTGCCTCACGGGCATGGTCTCCGTCACCGCGAAAACCCGGAGCCCCTGTTCCGGCCAGCGTGGAAACGACGCTGGTCCTGGCATCAACGCGGCGAACGACATGGTTCCAGCTGTCGGCAATCAACAGGTCATCATTGGGTAGTACAGCGCAATTGTGCATTCCATTGAAACGCGCCTGCAGCAGGGAACCGCCGTCGCCCGCATAAGCCTGCTCAGTCGCCCCCCCTGCCAGTGTCAGTACGCCGGCTGCGGTTCGCCGATGAACTCGGCCCCCCTCCAACTCCACGATCCACATGGCATTGTCTGAGGAAAAAGCGACCCCGAAGGGACTGTCCAGCGGGCTGGATTCCGGCGTCCACGAACCACCCTCAGCGGCCATCAGCCCACCGATAACGACTTCGACTTCTGCAGCATCAGCAGAATCGCAAACACAGATTCCGGCCATCAGCAGGAATGCAGCAAGCAATCGGCAGGGCTGTTTCATGACATCTGTCCTTTCGAAGAGAAACCCCCGGAATTATTCAGCCGGACAGCGATTCCAGTTCTTCCCACCGTTCAAAAGCCTGCAGCAGATCGTCGCTCACCTGAGTCAGTTGTGCGGTAATCTTTGCAACCTGCTCCTGCCCTGACTGATAAAATCCGGGTGCAGCCATTTCGGACTGCAGTTGTGTCTGTCGCGTCTCCAGTTCAGCAATTCGATCGGGCAACTGCTCCAGTTCCCGCTGATCACGATAACTCAAACGCACCCTGCGTTTCTGCTTCTCCGCAACTGGCTTTGTAGTCACTCGAGTTTCAGATTCTTTCTTTGCCGCAGACTTCATCGCCGAATCAGACTCCTGCCGCTGCCGGAATACACGCAGCCAGTCGTCATATCCACCATCATATTCCCCGACGGTGCCGATCCCCTCGAAGACAATCGTACTGGTCACGACGTTGTTCAGAAACGCACGGTCGTGGCTCACCAGAAACACGGTCCCCTGATACTCCGGCAGCATCTCCTCCAGCAATTCCAGAGTTTCCGAATCCAGATCATTGGTCGGTTCGTCAAGCACCATCACGTTGGATGGCTTCGACATCATCTTTGCCAACAGCAGACGATTTCGCTCCCCGCCACTCAGAAAGCTGGTACGCTGATGAGCACGGTCCGGAGAAAACAGGAAGTCCTGCAGATAGCCCATGACATGTTTCCGCACGCCGTTGATTTCGAGGAAATCATTGCCGTCGGCAATGTTCTCTCGTGCGGTTTTTGTTTCATCCAGCTGACTCCGCAATTGGTCAAAATAAGCCACCCGCTGATTGGTGCCCAGTCGCACTCGACCGCTGTCCGGCTGCAGTTGCCCCAGCAGGATTCGCAACAGTGTTGACTTTCCGATTCCGTTGGGCCCGATAATACCGACTCGATCCCCACGCATGACCTGAGTGGAAAACCCCTGCAGAATAAGGCGCTCACCAAAAGCATGGGAAACGTCTTCCAACTCGGCTACAAGGTTTCCGGATCGCTCCGCCTGCTGCATTTGCATGCGGGCAGATCCCTGTTTTTTTCTGCGGTCCGCACGCTGCACACGCATGGCTTTCAAAGCCCGCACTCGGCCTTCATTCCGCGTCCTGCGCGCTTTAATTCCTTTCCGAATCCAGGCCTCTTCTTCGGAGAGCCTGCGATCGAATTCCGCTTCAGCTGCCGCCTCCGCCGCCAGCAATGCATCGCGTCGCTGTAAAAATGTCTGATAGTCACAGGTCCAGTCGAAAATCCTTCCCCGCTCGACCTCAACAATCCGTGTTGCTGTCTCCTGCAGAAACACTCGGTCGTGTGTGATGAAGATCAGCGTCCCCTCGTAACGCTGCAGAAAATCCTGTAACCACAAAATC
The DNA here is from genome assembly GCA_017859815.1 of Planctomycetota bacterium. GTDB lineage: Bacteria > Planctomycetota > Planctomycetia > Planctomycetales > Planctomycetaceae > SXXK01. Next base: position 21,260 of record JAFMMM010000049.1, read on the forward strand.
GACTCAATATCCAGATGGTTTGTTGGCTCGTCCAACAGCAGAATATCCGGACGACGAATCATCGCAGCCGCAAGCAGGACACGCCGCTTCATCCCGGCAGACAACGATTGAAACTCGGCATCTGCAGGAAGATCCATCTCCTGCAACAGCGATTCCAGGTGGTCTGCCGCCTGCCATTGCTCTGCATCTGCCAGAATCACACTCGCTCTTTCATATTCCTCCGCTTCCGGCCCGCTGAGTTCTTCCCCGGCACTCATCCGGAGT
>JAFMMM010000358.1 GCA_017859815.1 Planctomycetota bacterium
GGGAAGAGCAGGCAGAAGGCCCCGAGGATTTGACCGATTCGAATCGTGAATGTCAGAAACAGCCAGGGAAGCAGGCGTTTCCGCCACGTCTTCACAGCCTGTACCGCAGAAAAAGGCTCGCCGAAAACCTGAGGTCCCAGGCCGGCAATAAGTTGCCCGCTGAATGTGGATGAGAAGAACAGAAAGATCAGCAGCGACGGGATGAGCATATCCGTGGTCACACTGGACAGCAGCCAGACGAGGCAACAGGACGGAATTGCGTTCAGCAGCCAGAGTTGAAAAATCGGACCACGGAATCTCTGCAGAAAGATACAGGCCAGATCAAAACTGTTGCCCGCGCTGCGGCGTTCGACAGCGACAATACAGTCTTCAACTTTCATCGCTGGAGCCCCCTCGTCCGGAAAACGCCAGCCACGAAAGGACTAATGCCCACGTGACTGCGCCGGTGAGATATTTCGCGGCTGGTGGAATTTGGGAAGGAGAAAAGTAGGCTTCGACGAACGCCGCCGCCAGCAGCATGGCTCCGGCGCCGAGTGCAATTCGCAGTGCCTGTCTGCCCGAGTACTGGAGCGCGTCCAGCCTGGATCGGTTACCGGGAACGACGATTCCCTGCGCGAGTACGAACCCTGCAGCCCCGGCAATGACGATTGCAGTCAGTTCCAATGCACCGTGCGTAATGACAAAGCTGAAGAAGTTGTTTCTGGTCTGGCCTCCCACGGCAAGCATACTGCCCTGCGTCAGGCCAATCGAGATTCCGTTGGACACAAGTACGTATGCCGTACCAAGACCGGCCAGTGCTCCGAGCGAAAAGGCGCGGAATGCAATCCCCGTATTGTTGTTCACATAAAAACCGAACATGTAACTGCGTTCGGAAAAGAAATTCTGACCGTCCCTCCGGTATTCAGACGGAGAGAACATTTCGATCGACTGCTGCAAGACCTCCTGGTCAACAAGATAAGCTGTCTGTTCGGGGAACACAGCAGCCAGAAATGTGCATGCCAGCAGTGGGCCTGCAAATAACAGTGTGGACAGCATCAGGGCATAGAAATGCCGACGCAGCAGCCGAGGAAATCCCGTGGTCAGAAAACTGACTGAAGGAAGCACACTGCCGCGGGGAGAACGATACAGGAAGTTGTGACCTCGCGCCACAAGCTGGTTCAGATAGTCCTCCAGCTGACTTCCCCATTCCCTTGACTGGACGAGGGAAAGGTCGAAACAGATGGAGCGGTACAGGCGAGCCATCAGACTGACATCCTTCGCCAACCACTGTCCTTCGCGTGTGTACTGCAGCCGATGCAGAAGTTTCTCGTACTGCGCCCAGTCGTCGCGACGCAGGCGGATGTAGCGTTCCCTGTTCATTCGGAATCTCCCACTGGCCTCGACTGATGCTTCCGCCCTTCCTGCGGAGACGCAGCCGTCGTGTCCTGCTGGTCTTCATCGGTCAGTGAGAATGTCTTCATGGTTCGCAGCAGGAAACGGGTGTGTCGCAGTCCGCGTTTCTGGAAGTACTGGTAGGGATTGTCAGGATCCGGTCCGGCCTCCTCGAATCCCATGTACTGCTCCAGTGCATTTCCCAGTGGGGCGGCGATCTCTTCCCTGCGAGCGTCGGAAATAGCGCGAGCCGGGTCAAACAGCCGTTCGATGACACTGAGCGTTCGGTCGGGAACCTGAAATCTGTGTCGACACTCCGACCGTTGCAGTCGTTCCACCTTCGAGAGCAGCTGGGCGGGACGACTCACGGTGAGACGGCGTTCTTCAATCACCATGGTGTCGAAGAAGAGGTCGCCAAGCCGTTGCATTCTGCGGGTGCAGATCATCACCAGTAATCCTCCGCTGAACGCGATCGGCAGGAAGTCTGCGGTGCGAAGGAAATTCCGACCGATCGCGGAGAGCAAGTCGACGGGTGTGCCATTTGTGCGAACAACTCGCAGTTGCAGTTTACGTTTTCCGAATGTCTGCCCGTCGAAGAGTCCTTCAGCCAGTCCGCCATAGAACCAGTCCACAACAAACCACGAAAACATCGCGAAGCCAGAGGTGATTTCTGGAAAGGAAAATTCCAGCTCAAACGCGTAAGCCAACAGCACGAATAACAGCAGAACCCCAGCCACGATGAGGACCTTGACCAGTTGGTCTGTCAGCCAGGCTGACGCACGCAGGCCGGGACCGGCTATGCGAAACTGAAAGTCCACTCCCTCCGGTGTCTCAACCGTGACTTTCGTGTCGATCAGTTGACGAGGTGAACCAGACATCGGAGTGAGTACCTGAAGCTGATGACTTTGCGGGGTTGCCATTTTCCCCGACTCAGTTGCGGGGCAACTTCTGCAGTTGGCACGATCAGGGCTGCGTTGGCCCCTGAGTCGTTGGAGTCTGGGAAATGACTGATGGGAAATTGTTTGTTGTGGTGAGCCCAGCGCTGGTCGCAGCAAACTGATTCTGTCCGCACGGATTCATCCAGCCAGCTCGTTTGTCTGTTCCGCAGAAGCAGGCGAACCATGGGGCTAATCCAGTCCCCCCCGGTAGAGAATGGCACAAATGCGAGCGTCCCGCAAGGAGTCGTTTTCCTATTCCAAACTTCCGCGTAAACAGGTGTCTGATTAAGAAGCCAGCCTCCCGGGTTGAATAAGCGGCCCGGCAATTGAACATCAGCATCGGCAGGTCTATCATGCGGCAGCGCGGACCCCAGGGTAAGATGAGTCTGTCAGATGCTGTCTCTCTGGTTCAAATTGCTCCCCGAAAATTCGGGGACTGCCGCCGGCGTGTCGGTCGTTCCGGTGAGATCGGAATCCTCCGGTCAACGGTTGGATCCGCAGCCATTGGGGAATTACGTCCCGCAGGACGTTTGCAACAAAGCACTGTTTTTTGGCAGAGGAGTCATCAATGTTCCGGTCAGGCGGATTGCTGGCGATTGCGGTTGGGGTCCTCTCGGTGTGTATTCCGGCAGGGGCAGCGGCAGCTGATGAAATGACTGCAGCGGAGCAGCGTTTCTCCGATTCGATGAGGGACGCCACTTTGGTCGGTTTCTTCACAATGGATGGACAGGACGAACAGCCGCTCAAGCCGGAACGATATGAAATAGCGAGTGCAGTCAAGGCGTCGGGACAACTGTGGATTTTCACTGTGCGGATCAAGTATGGAAAAATTGACACCAAACTCCCGGTAACCGTTCCGTTAGTGTGGGCTGACGACACACCAATGGTGAACCTGAAAAATGCGTCGATACCGGGGTTGGGGGCCGGCTTCTCTGCACGCGTCCTGTTTGACGGTGATCAGTACGCCGGAACGTGGAAGCATGGCAAAGTGGGCGGTCATATGTTTGGACGCATTGAACGCAGTTCCCAACCGCCCGCAGGCGATTCCAAGGCAAGGGATTAGATGTTTCCCAGGATGGCGCGGCAGGTGACCAATGCCCTGCAGCGCCGGGTATTGCAGCGTGCTTTTCCTGCTCGCTGCTGTGAACTTTGAAAACAAGCTGAAATCAGGAGTGCATCATGAAAACCATGAAAACCATGTTGTCTTTGGCAATGCTGCTGGCCGTGTGCTGTTCAACGCAGGTGCGGGGCGACGAAACAAAAGCGGCAGCAAAGACTGTAACCGTCAAACTCAAGTCACTTGAGTTGGCTTTGCCCACGACCTGGGTGAAATCCGACCAGGTGAGTTCGATGCGTTTGGCGACCTACGAGATCCCGGCGGCCGAGGGCGATACTGACAAGGGCGAACTGAGTGTGTTTTCCTTCCCCGGTGGTGGCGGTGGCGTTGCTGCCAATCTGGAACGATGGATCGGCCAGTTCAGCTCAACAGGGCGCAAACTGAAGGTGACGCAGGGCACTGGAAACGCGAAGTCTTCCTATTACCTTGCGGACATCAGTGGCACTTTTAACAAGCCAGTTGGCCCCCCGATTCTCCGCAAGACCCAGTCAGCACCCGGATATCGCATGCTGGCGGCGATCATTGTGATGGAAAACGAGGAGGTGTTTTACCTGAAACTGACCGGCCCTGAGGAGACGATGAAGGCACAGGTTGACGCCTTTCGTTCGTCTTTTGGCGGAGACGAGAAGAAAGAGAAGCCATTTGAGTTCTGATACGAAGCGACAATTGCCCGGTGACTCAGGACGGGCTGTTTTCTGCCGGAAATTGCGATAAGAACGGATGGCGTCGGTCTCAGGCGTCATCCGTTTTTTCTGGTCATCCGCGCCGGGTATTTCGACGGGTTGTTCTGACAGGTTTGAGAATCCCGCGGTGATTCCTGAGGTGACGGGGCGGCCGTCCCGCTGCCGTACTATCATTCACGAAGCAGTACAGAAGTCTTTATTTCCAGCAGTTCGCGGAACTCACTCGATGCAGATTCGTCTCAATGGGGATTCCTTTGATGTCCCAAATGGTTGCGCGATCGCTGACCTGCTGCAGACTCTGCAGCTTGATAATCGTTATTGTGCGGTTGAGGTCAACCGGATGGTTGTCCCTCGCGAGCAACACCCCAGCACCCGGTTAAAAGAGTCGGACGAAGTCGAAATCGTGACTCTCGTGGGAGGGGGCTGAGACAGCTCACGCGAGATCCATGACTCCAGCAATGTTCTGAACAGAGATCAGCAGTTATGAGCGATCCATCGGCCGACCGGCCGCTTGTGCTTGGTACCCATACGCTCGCCTCGCGTTTGATCGTGGGGACCGGGAAGTATGCGACATATGAGCAGATGCAGGAGTGTCTGCAGGCAAGTGGTGCGGATGTCATCACCGTTGCCGTGCGTCGAGAGCGTCTGGTCGATCAGGACGGACGAAATATTCTTGACTTCATTGATCTGAAGAAATACACGATCCTGCCAAACACTGCAGGCTGCTTTAACGCCGACGATGCCGTGCGTGTCGCCCGACTTGGCCGCGAAATCCTTCGTGGCCAGGAAAACCCCGGCGCAGACTGGGTGAAGCTGGAAGTTCTGGCCGACACTCGCACTCTGCTGCCAGACCCGGTCGCCACAGTAGAAGCCTGCGAGTTGCTTGTGAAAGATGGCTTTCAGGTCCTGTGTTACACGTCAGACGATCCCATTGTGGCACGCAGACTCAAAAATGTTGGAGCAACTTCAGTCATGCCAGCCGGAAGTCCGATTGGCAGTGGGCAGGGAGTGCTCAATCCCAACAATCTGAGGATCTGTCTCGAGTATCTCAAGGAAGATGATCCGGATTATCCCGTAATCATTGATGCAGGCGTTGGGACCGCCAGTGATGTTGCCGCTGCAATGGAACTCGGTTGCGATGGTGTGTTGCTGAACACTGCGATTGCCTGTGCAAAGGACCCACTGCGAATGGCTATCGCCATGAAGGCGGCATGTGAGGCTGGAAGAAACGCGCTGCTGGCGGGAAGGATTCCACGTAAACTCTATGCCACTGCATCCAGCCCGACCGAGGGCGTGATTCAGCTGACGCATGGTTAACATCAGGGCAGGAGTACGGTAACCGCAGCATCTGGGAGTCCGCCGGGCAAACGGTGTCACTATTGCGTGCACGGGTGAACTCAAATCCGATGCGGGCCAGTGGTGCCGGCGGTACACAGAAAGCACGGCCCTGGAGC
>JAFMMM010000359.1 GCA_017859815.1 Planctomycetota bacterium
CACAACGATGCACAAGTTCCTGCAACGCATGGGAATGTCCCGTTTGCCGAACCAGCATCGCCCGTGACTGACCTCGATCCGCGACGGATGAAACTGGCAGGAATTCGGGTCCAACACTGATTGTGGCACTGCGGACCGGGTAATTTTCCTCGCCGATCAGCACTTCGTCAAACGTCAGTGTCATTCGCAATGTCACATCCTGCGCTGGCGGCAACATGATGAATGAGATCACGTATTCTCCCTCGTCCGAAACAGCAACGTGCATCTCCTCGCGAATGATCAATGCACGATCCAGTTCCCCGGTCGGGTGAGCGAAATGACAGGGCTCCGCGAACGACGCAAATAAACTCCACTGTTCACCCTGATGCTGCGGCTGTGGTGCTTCACCATTGCTCAAGTCCGCCAGAGGATTTATTTGCAACTTCGGTGGTCGATGTTCAAGGCTGTGTCGGATGGAATCAGCATAAGGCTGCAGCGATGCGGAGCCCCTTGCGTGACCCAGGATGATCGATTTGTCGTCCCCCTGCACGCGATCTGCGGCAAACACGGTTCCAAAAATCAGGGCGATGAAAATGTGAACCTGATAACGCGCCATCTCGTTTCCCCCAACGTTCCATTTGTTCAGAACAACCGCAAAACCTTTGAACCACCGACTCGTATTTGCCCCCGTGGAAACGGACGTCCGTCGCTGAGACACGGGCCAGTCAAACGGGAGATGTCTCTAATCGGAGAGGTCGCGGGCCAAGTGCAGCAAGGTCGTAATTTGGCCCACGGCGAGTCCAGCCTGTTCAAGCTCTTCTTCAGCCTCTCGTAACTGTTGCTCCAGCACTCCAGATTCTTCGTGATGCTTCCTGCTGGCATTGTTTGCTGCACGTAGTTCTGCCTCAACGGTCTGACGAATCCGCGTGGGATACAGCGGCCGACGCCCTCGCTCCTGGGATCTCCACCATTCCTGCTCTTTTTCCAGCGTGGTGATCACAGCATCGAATTCCTTCGCCTCTTCGAGGTGCTCAGCGTATGCACGTTGCCGTTTCCGAAAACGCTTGTCAGATCTCTTCAAAACCGCCTCCTGTTCAACCTGCTGTTGCTGCAGTGTTTCAATGAACTCGGTCGGAGTTGGCTGACGGCGTGGCGCGGCGAGTGGTGATTCTTCCGACTGATCCTCGTCGCTGGCGCATGCCGGTTCGCTGACAAGTTCCCCGTTCTTTACATCGGTCGGACCAACCGCGGTCGTGTCTTTTTGCGGACCTTGTCCCGGCGGATCCTTGTACGGGTTCAGAGTCAAGTAATGCTGGTGGCCCGCCAAAAGGAGAAGTCGCGTCACGCGTGAACTGGTCTGATGTTTGCAGGTGAATCGCACCTCGCAGATCATCGGGGATTGCCGCAGTTCCAGTGAGACCGTTGTGTCACCGTCGGACTCCAATGCAACCGGCACGCCATCCAGGGAGACCGCTGAAGACTTGTTGAGGCCTTGGTGATGGATCATCAACTTCGCAGCATTGCCGAACCATTTCTTCAGTGGCTGCCGATTACCAATCAGAATTGCCTCGTCAGCAACAGCAACCGCCGGCATGCTCGAAATCACAGCCCAGCACAGGAACAGCCCTGGCAGGACTCCCCGGTTCGTCATGTTCAGCAACATGTTGAGATCACTCCGTCAGGAATTCATCAGTTCGTTCTGATCTCAATATGCCGCCTGCAAACCCTCATGCCTGAAAATTCGGTGCCGCAAGCCTGACACCTGCGGCATCTTTGGATGCTGTGCCGATTAGAGAAAATCTTCAACCGCCGCCCATCCGTCAGGACACTCAGCAGATCCCGTGATCAGCAAAATCACTGCTTTCGACAAACTCAACCGCCACGCGTCGGATCAGCCGTGTTGCAGCCAGCTTTTCAGCGTCGTCAGATCGCCGGCAATGGCCTGCCAGTGCTGTTCAACCAGTGCCGGATCGCGATGATCCAGGTATTCTTCGTGCAACGAAACTGGTCCACGAAATCCTGTGGCCGCCAGCATGCGGAAGAACGAACGGTCCACTCTCCCCTCTCCCAGCGGGACATTCACCGGACGCGATTGCCCGTGCTGCCACTGAAAGTCCTTCACATAGACCACCTGGACGTGTGGCTGAATCACGCCAAAATTAATCGCCCAGTTCATCCCGGCTTCCGCGGTGGCATGTCGAATATCAAAGGCCACCCCCAGATGCTGCGGATCGATCTCCTGCAGGGCCCGCTGCAGGTCCCAGATCGCCGCTCCAAAGTAGCCTCGTCCGGCATGGTTTTGATAGACGCCCGTAATCCCCAGTTCACGATTCAGCTCCGCCAGCTCTTTCAGCTGCCGAGCCCACTCGTCAATCTGTCCCAGCAACGGTCGACTTTCGTCATAACGGAAATACTTCAGACGATAGTACTTCACACCCAGATCAGACGCCGTCTGCAGAACGCGGCGATTGACCGGATCACGGGGGTCATTCACGTCAGACGTCAGGACCAGAATCTGCTGCTGGTGCTGCTGCAGGGCTTCCACAAATGCAGGCAGCTGATCGGCCACAGCTTCCGGTTCAATATGACCTCCTTTGCGAATGGGGGCCTCCAGCCCCTGAAATCCCAACGCAGCGCAACGCTCGCCAATTTGTCCGGCAGACAGGGAATTAAACGGCTTTGTAAAAACGCAAAGCGGATTCCCGGCCGCCTCATCGGAACTGGCCACAGCCGCTGAGGCAGCAGTCGCAACACCGCTGGCCGCTGCTGCGGTTGGTTGCCCCGCCAGCAGCGGCCGCGCCACCGCCGCTGCCGCTGTCATCGCGACACCTCGCAGCGCTGCCCGCCGCGACTGAACCTGCAATGACGGGGCCGGTTGTGTTCGGGCCGGCAACGAATCGACATTCCGGCTGACCGACACCCCCTGAGTGTGCTTCGAGTTCTTCACGTCTGCTTTCCTTTCTGCCCCCAACCACTGCCGCAGTGCGGTCAACCGTTCACGATCTGCACCTGCCCGCACGCCACACGCCTGACCAACGCTCGAACGCGGCGGCCCTGAAGATTATCAGCGCCGACGAACAATCGCACAAATTCAGGCGTGCGTCGCTCGATTGCAACTGCTCTCACAGTGTAGCCGGGATGCAGCGTACAGACACGTTACTGTCGCATTGCCCAGGCGATCAGCAACGGGAACAGGGCTGACAGCTTCCTGACCGCGGCCTCCTGGCTGGCTGGAATTTTCGGCAAATTCGGAGACACTCTACCGGTCCGCAAGAGCCGTCCGCGTCACCCACGATGATGAGCTTTGGCCGCTTTGATGCCGCCGCAAACTTCGTATTTCACCAGGTTCAGTCCGTCAACAGTTCCGCTTGCATGAGTCTTCGATCAACTCCTTTATACCACGGTCAGATCTACCACCTGCGCACGCATCAGACTCGCGTGGAGCAGCTGTGCAGCGGATTCCCGCAGCTGGTGGAATTTTTGGAGCTGGCTCACACAAACTGCCCGACCGATCCGTTCTTCCATGGGCCGCGATCGTCCAGCATCCACGCAGGACCTCAGCCACAATACGAAGACGTCCCGGGCCACCAGCGATGTGGCCAATCCGAACAGGGACTGGAACAGAACAGTCACCGCTTTCGTGAAGCTCACGAGCAGGTGCAGATGTTTATGCTGGAGCACTGCGAAGCCACGATCGCCATGGAAGTTCCGCTGTGGGCCACGCAGGCAGAGGCCGGCCCTTTCGCCGCAATTATGCAGCCCAATGAATGGCTCAGCGGACATGTGGATGTCCTGGCGGTGGAGGATCAGCGAATCTGGATCTGGGACTACAAGCCGGGGGCTCATAAGGAACGCTGGGTGCATGTGCAGCTGCTGGCCTATGCCGTGATGTTGTCACGGCGAACAGGAATCGACCTGAACCGAATCCGCTGTGGGTTCTTTGATCAGTACTTGTGCAGGACATTCGCCCCGTCCGAACAACTGCTGCAGCTGTTGGACTTTTATTCCTTTGTCCCATCCGGCCAGTCTCGCCAAACACTGCTGCAACCCAAACCGTCGCGGCGAGACATGCCCACCGTTGTATTTGAAGGACACGAGCATCGTTTTGTGACACCCGCTGTTCCGCCGTCGCCCCCACAGCAACCGGCCGTGCGAAAACGTCCGCGGCCAGAATCCGGTCGGCGGGAAAACCTGTTTCGCGTCATCAAGGATGGCGAGCTGACCAGCTTCGCCCGTCTTGGGCTCGAGATACCTGACAGCCACCTGAATCCCAGCATCCTGTATTCGTGGCATCAGTTTCACCACGCCGGCAAATCTCTGCAGACGATTGCCACTGCACGGCAGATGGCCCAATCCACCATTGGCAAGCACTTGCTGGAAGCCGCGGCTGCCGGACTGACGACCTACGACCGCCTGGTCAGCAGCGACGCCGTGCAGACGATCTGCCATGCCGTGAATCAGCTGGATGATTCAGCCGGCGGTTATCTGAAACCGGTCTTTGTGGCTCTGAATGAACAGTACAGCTATCTGGAAATCGAAGCCGCACTGGTGCTGGGTGAGAGACAACAGAAAATCCACCACCCGCTGTATCGAAACCGGCGAGCAGGCTAGCCCGGCATTGTGCACTGACCATCGCGACAAGCGGTCACGAACAGCGGCCGGAACCGGAACGAATGCGTTGAAGCTGATCCGACTGGCTCAATCCGCCCAAAAACCCCCGCAAACCGTGTATTCCCCCTAAAACCAACTCGTTCGTCCGCTGTTTGCAAGTTAGAATTTGCCTGACCTTCGCGTCAATAACGGCATCCAGAGTTGCTTGGCATCTACCCGCGGCCGCTTTTTTATTCCGAGTTTGCAGGATCACGTCATCCATGATTTCACTTCGCAGGTTGTTTTCCAGACTCTCCGGTTCCTCCAGCCGCAGACTTCATGGTCGCTGTCACATGCCGCGGGCCGAATTTCTGGAAAACCGGTGTCTTCTGGCAGGCAATGTTTCAGTCGCAAATTCTGACGCGGGCCTGCTGATTGCCGGCGACGCACAGAACAACGAACTGGAAATTCGGGCCACAGCCGATGGAGTATTTCTGCAGGGAGTCAATGGCACCACGATCAACGGCGACGCAGCGGCACTCTTGCTCAGTGATTCTTCCGCAATCTCAGGGCCCACCGAAATTCGGCTGCGTGGCGGCGATGACCGACTGACGGTCTTTGATGGTGTGGAATTCTCAGACAGCCTGCTGGTGCGCAGCGGACGCGGTGGCGACACGATCGGTGTCCACGGTGTCTCGGTCGGTGGCAATCTGACTGTGGCCGCTGGAAAAGAATCCAACACGGTGATTCTCGATCGACTTGATGCAGCGGCCAGCGTCACACTTCGTTCGGCAGGGGCACTGCTGGCCGGGGTCAGTGATACACAGGTGACTGGTGACCTGAACATCGAAACGGCCTCCGGTGATGACGCGATCGCGCTGCGAAATTCCAGCGTGGATGGTCGAGTCACAATCACCACGGCGGCGGGTGCCGACACCGTGACAATTCAGGATTCCTTATTGAACCGTTTCTCTCTCTTTGCCGGGAAG
>JAFMMM010000360.1 GCA_017859815.1 Planctomycetota bacterium
TAATGAGTCCATCAAATGTCACTTTCGTGGTACCGCCGAGCAGCGCCACGAAACTCTGCTGGATATCATTCGGCCAGAAATGAACCGCTGCGGCGGGTTCCGCAAGCAACTCAGCAGCAGTCATGGCCACAACAGCGACCGTCGCGATCACCTGGATTGCAGAGACAGCAGTTCGCGATTTTGCATTGTGCTGCTTCATGACGACCAGCGTGCCGTGAAAACCAAAAGAAAACAGCCCCGTCTTCCTTGGGAAGCGGAGCTGTCAAATGCTCTGAACTGAAGACGCCGCTGCAATGTCCCCGCTATCCGTGATCACAGAACTTATCGAACACAGCACGGGGACTCAACAGTATCGTCAGTGACCGGCGACGGCCGCGATGCCTTCGAGGAAGCCCTGAAGCTGGCGGCTGCGTACAGGATGCTGCAGTTTTCGCACAGCCTTGGCTTCAATCTGACGCACACGTTCTCGGGTCACCTTGAAGATTCGCCCTACTTCTTCGAGCGTATAGGTGTAGCCATCTCCAAGGCCGTATCGCAGCTTGATGATTTCGCGTTCACGATACGTCAGCGTCTTCAGCACCGTGTCGATCTTGTCCTTGAGCATCTCGGAAGCGGCGTTGCTGACAGGACTGTCGTTGCCACGATCTTCAATGAAGTCACCAAAGGCACTGTCTTCACCGTCACCGATTGGCTTGTCCAGGCTGATGGGCTGCCGTGAGATTCTCATGACACGTCGTGCTTCCTCCAGTGGAACCGATGCGGCCTCGGCCATCTCTTCCACGGTGGGCTCCCGTCCCATCTCCTGAAGCAGGACGCGAGCCGCAGCACGCAGTTTCGTCATCGCTTCGATCATGTGGACGGGGACACGAATCGTTCGAGCCTGATCGGCGATTGCCCGAGTAATTGCCTGTCGAATCCACCAGGTTGCATAGGTTGAGAACTTGTAACCTCGGCGGTATTCATATTTGTCCACAGCCCTCATCAGACCGGTGTTGCCCTCCTGGATCAGGTCCAGGAAAGAAAGTCCTCGGTTGCGATATTTCTTGGCGATGGAGACGACAAGTCTCAGGTTTCCGCCGGAGAGATCTCGCATGGCCTTGTCGTATTCCGAGTGGCGTGCCTGAATTGCTGCCACACGAGTCGCCAGCGATGCCGGAGTCTCGCAGGTCATTTCCATCAGGTCGTCCAGTTCCCGCTGCAGCATCTCCCGTTCATCATCTGCGGATGGAAGATTTCGCAGGCTGTCAACCTGTTCCTGCAATTCGGTCATTCGAACAGAAATCTGCTCCAAGCGCTTCATGCAGGGTTGCAGTCGCTGTGTACGCAGGCTGAGTTCTTCGAGCAGAGTGACGCAACGTCGCCGCCGTTCCGCCAAACGCGTTGTGATTCGGGATGATTCTTCCGGGGACAAACCGGGTTTATTCAGCAGAGCATAATCCTGCAGATCCCGCTCGCGGATGTTCTCGATTGTCGCAAGGTTCATTGGCATGCGGCCAATGATCTGTTCCTTCTCAAGGCTCTCAGTCATTGAGACCTTGATCGTGCGATCGAAGGGCAACTCACCCCGATAAACCTTCAACAGCGTTTCATGGCAAAAACTGAGTGCGAATTCGGCAGATAACAGCTCGCGGCGATAACGCCGTCGGGTCACCTCGATCTGTTTGGCAAGGTAGATTTCCTCTTCTCGAGTCAGCAGCGGAATTTCGCCCATCTGACTGAGGTAGACACGGATCGGATCTTCAGTTCCCCGGGAATCATCTTCCAACCGATATTCCTGTCGTTTACGAAGTTCGGTCGTCACCGGGAGAAGTTCTCCAACCGGAGCTTCGATGATCTGAAGATCAAGTTCTTCGAGACAGGAAATCAGATTGTCAAGATGTTGCGGATGAGTTGCCTCATCGGGCAGGTAGGAATTCACCTGCGTAAAGGTCAGGTGCCCCTGTCGAAGCCCTGATTCAATCAGATTGCGGAGATCATCATCCAAACACTGCATAACCGTTTACTCCGTACCAGTCGAGCGAACTCAAGCTGGAGCTGTTCTTCCAGTAACTATTCGGTGGGGAGGACCCTGTGAGGTGAACTCAACCGACTTGCCAGCGGACACCATCCTCCGTTGCCCGCCCTGTCTCTTTCGAATCAATATTGTTCATAACCCGGGAGCGTGTTCGAAAACTGATTGCTGCCGGAAAGTTTTTCGCGGGAATCCATCACTTTAATCGGGAGGGATTACCCATTTGTTCTCGACGATACGTTTGCAGGTCTCGCAGCCGATTCATTGTTTCCTCATCAAGTCCGGAGTCCTGTTTTTTTTTCTCTGCCCTCAACGCACTCGACAACTGTCCGAGCTGTCTGTCCCTGCGAGCGAGAAGGATCAGCAGAATTCGTTCCAAATGCCGAGGCATCTGCGAATCTGCGTCATTGTTGTTGTCTTCTGTCATCAACCGTCTTGTGTCACGGGCTTCTGCCGAATCCAACAGATCATTGATGAGACTGATAATTCCGGAATCGGAATCTGCGGCGGCCGTGAGTGTTGTGGCGGTTGGGTGTTTTCCTTCTTCATTCCAAAGGCCCAGACAGAGCTCAAGCAGTTGTCTGTGCCGCGGTGTTTCAAAATCATCCGGACCAATGTGGAGACAGGTCGTTTCGACGGAGTCAGGACAGGTCAGGAGTATCTCAAGGAGCTCTCGTTCCGCTTTGTCGAAAGCGGGGGAACCCAGCCTGTTTAATCCTTCGGATCGCTCTGCAGTGTCCCCGCGGAGCGATTTTCGCTTCACTTCCTGTCCGCGAAGATCTGATAATCGTTGTCGTCCCGTTCTTTCGTCGACCTCGACCAGCCGACAAACTTCCCTGAGAATCATGTCCTCACGGGCTGTTCCCTTTAAGCCCGGAGCACTGGCCAGAAACTCAAGCATTTGTTCGAGCACCTGCTGACGACCGGCAATTGAGCTGGTATCTGTCCGTGCTCGAATCGCGTTGAGCTTGTACTCCCATGCTTCCGAAGCCTGATCGACCAATTCCAGAAACTGATCCTTTGTGTGTTCCTGAAGATAGTCCGCAGGATCCTTGCCGGAAGGAACATTCAGAATCCTCAGATCAAGATCCTGGGCAATGAATTGGGATATTGACCGTTCTGCCGCGCGTTGCCCTGCGTCATCACTGTCGTATACAAGAACGACCTGTGCTTCGAATCTGCGCAGGAACTGGACATGTTCTTCCGTCAAGGCCGTTCCGAGTGTGGCGACGGCATTGGTGATTCCAGCCTGATGGCAGGCGATACAGTCCATGTAGCCTTCGACAATCAGCACCTGACGCTGCCGGCGGATTGTGTCGCGTGATTTGTCGAATGAGTACATCATTCGACGTTTTCGAAAAATTGGACTTTCCTGACTGTTCCAGTACTTGCCACGACCTTCGGTGTTGCCTCCAGGCAACACTCGGCCACCAAAAGCAACAACACGCCCGCGTTCATCGGAAATTGGAAAGATCAGTCGATCTGCGAGGTCGAGCGGGCGATACCCCTGGCCCGAATCCCGTCTGACGATCAGTCCGGCCGCCGCCAACTGCTCATCCGTATAACGATCGCGAGCCTGTTCCTGAAACCAGTATCGATTTGCAGGATGATAGCCGAGGCGAAAGTCGCGCACTGTTTGCTGTTGCAACTGCCGCATTTCGAGATATTCCCGTGCTCCTCTGGCTGCAGGGTTGGTGCGCAGTGTCTGGTGCATCAGGGCTGCTGCCCACTCGACCACATCCAGAATCTGATTACGGTCGGGGCCCGTCTGTCCAGGTCTGCTGCGTGACATCCGCCTGGGCAGTTCCATGTTGGCCCGCCGAGCCAGCGATTCCAACGCCTCCACAAATGAGACCTTTTCAATCTCCATGATCCAGCGAAAACAGTCTCCACCTTCATCGCAGACCCAGCAACGGTATGTTTGCCGATCCGGATAAACGAAAAACGACGGGTTGTGGTCCGGGTGGAATGGACACAAACCCGCGTACTGCCGTCCGCCGTGCATCGGTTTCAGGCTGACTGTTTCAGAAACGAGATCTACCAGGCTCGTATTGCTGCGGACCTGCTCTTTGAAGTCGTCCCCCGCTTCCTGCACCATTTCTCTCCTGATCCGTGTTTGATTCAAATCCAAAGGCTGATTCTGCAAAACCGCAGGAAAGCCTGAATTGTGCCTGCTGGGTATGAACCCGGTATACTGATTACTTCAGCTTACTTCAGCTTACTTCAGCCGTCGTTGCAGTAAGCCCCGCCATGGCCCGTTGTGCAGGTGACTCGTCGTCCAGCGGGACTGCTGGTCGCAGATCCCTTCCGTGCCTGTCTATTTCCCTGCAGCGACATCGAGTTCCCTGCAGCGACATCGAGCGGCATTCCGTGGAAGAATTTCGCACTCGAATTGCTGAATTTCTTATCCTGCTGTTCCCGCATCGGCAGCAACAACGCATCGCTTTTCCGCGCCCAAAACTGCCCGAGTACACTGTGATCTCGTCAGAGCGAGGAGCCTTTCCCATTGTTCTGAGAGTTTACGGGAGCCTCTGCTGCTCAACCGCTTAGACCGCCGTCCGAGTGACGCCCCAATCATCTTCCTGACAATGCCTCGCCGGGGCGTTGGTGGATTCTACCTGCGGGGGGGAACGGGTCAAGAACTTCAATTTCAAGTGCCAAACGAATCTCGTGGTCGACCAGCATCCGTTAAGTCACCGAGGCTGATGCTGCCAGCAAATTGTGAGACGCGAAAACCCACTGCCGATGTCAGATTGCGGCGGGGGGCAACACGGTGCAAGTCGTCGGCTGCCGGCATGAGCGACGGTGGACTGTTGCAGGTCTTTCCGAGTGTTTTTCGTTTGAGGGTTTGGTAGGCTAATCGAGCCAACATTCCGACCCGGTGCTTTCGAACTGCGTTCGATCGAAGCCGCAGAACCGCAGATGTCGTGATTTCTTCCTCGCACATCTGCTCGCCACAGTCAAAAGACGAAGAGATCCGGATTGGATCCTGCCGGACAGGATCAGCCGATTCGGAGAGATGTTGAGATACAGGCCACACATCAATACCTGTACTGCACCGATTCCTCCACAATTCACGATTGGAGCACATCGATGAGCGAACGACCGGATGATTTGCCTCTTGTGGAACGCTGTCGCCGTGCGGACAGTCAGGCCCGGGAGCTTGCAGAACACATCAATCAGTCGCTGATTCCGCGGCTCACCAGTCTGCGGCAGAGCAGCAAAGTGCTGGACAGCGAAGTTGTCACAGACCAGGAAATGCTCGATCGCATGCAGGACGTGCTGTCATCTGCCGATCATGCTGCCAGGTTGCAATCCACTCTGGATGCGTTGTTGGAATCGATCGAGCAGGAAGCGCGAGAGGCTCTGAACCTTTAGAACGTTTCCCCTCCCGTTCCCCGTACTTCGTTATTTCAGGGAATCGTCAACCTTGCGGCACGTCACGCAACCGATTTGAATAGAGTACGCAGCAACGACCCGCACGGCTGGTTTTGGAACAG
>JAFMMM010000361.1 GCA_017859815.1 Planctomycetota bacterium
CGCATTTCCATTGTACGCCGGGAGAAACGACGCGGCACTCCCGACCTGACTGACGGAGATCGTAGCACTGACGCTGGAAACTCCCCCGGTGTACGTGAGAGTTTGAGATGATGAGGTCCCCTTACCAGTGTACTTCAGACCCTGCCAACTGAAAGGATCACCACTCTGGTGAGAACCTTCAGCAAGGAACCCTTCCAGAAAGTTCCCACCACCGATGCCGGTGCGATTGTACCCAGTGACGGTTGTAACGGCCCCCCCGTCTGCGACGTAGTCAAACCAAGCGATCGCACTATCGCCATTCGTGAAGTAAGTCCCGGGCGCAGCACCATTCGTTGTTGATGTGAGCGTTCCAAAAAATCGAACGCTTGCAGCTTCGGCATTGGTGGCGAAAAACAGGCATCCGAGTGTCAGTAGACTGAGGTGTTTCATCGCGAACTATCTCCTGGGAGTTTCTGTGGTCTTCGGACTTTATCCGCTCCGAGTTGATCTGTACAGCGGTTTGCGTGGTGTTTTTGGACGAATTTCATTTTTTTTCCTATTTTGCATGTTCTACCGCAATCGCGGTCTAACGCGGATTGGGTCATCGCGGCATCATTGGGATCGGAAACCATTGAGACTGAACCATACGATATCGTTGTGTCTCTCAATTTTTGCGGGGGGCTTAGTAGTCTCGTCTCGTGATTGATTGCGCTCGTCGAAATGAGTGACCTGACGTTGCATGGAAACACACGCACACACTCCTCGCCCCCAAATCGGGTTGGCCATTTTCTGTCCTCTCAATCTGCGTTGATTTGAGGGGCAAGCCACCCACAGGACTCCGAAGGCGTCCCCGGGGGACGGTGAACTGACTGCTGGCGGCAGAACTCGGACGCCAAGGACTTTGGGAGGGGCGATTCAGATGCTGTCATACGCGATACAGCGGTGGGCAAGTTGACCAGTAGTCACAGCTGTCAGGAAAATTTGGTTCGGTTGATGAAATTCTCGGTTCCTCTTCTTTTTCTTTGCTTCGGTTCCTTCCTCACTGTGGAGTCCAGAAACATGTCGACTCAATTCCAATGTTCAACAGTTGATAGGGCGGGCTCCCGCCTTTTCGCCTGCGGGTTCGGTGTACTGATCGGTCTGTTCTGCGGTCGCTGCATCGCCCAACAGCCGTTGAACATCGTGCTGATCATGGCGGACGATTTGGGCTGGCAGGATTTGTCCTGCCAGGGGAACCAGATCCTGCAGACTCCAGCGATTGACGCGCTCGCAGCCAGTGGAATGAGATTTTCTGATGCCTACGCCGCAGCGCCAGTTTGTTCGCCGACACGCGGCGCAATCATGACGGGCATGGCACCGGCACGCCTGAAAATTACGCAACATGGTGCAGATGGACCACAATTTCATCCTGAAAATCGCGTGATTCAGCCGCCGCCCAGCTCCCCGGACCTCAGTCTGTCTGCCACAACCCTGGCCGAGCATCTGCAGTTGGCAGGGTATAAGACCGGTTTTTTCGGCAAATGGCATTTGGGAGACTCATCGCACTTGTGGCCCGAACATCAAGGCTTCGACGTCAATATCGGCGGTTGCGGCTTTGGTGGTCCACCCACTTATTTTGATCCTTATCGCATTCCTTCGCTTCCGAATCGAAATGAAGGCGAGTATCTGACAGACCGCCTGGCTGATGAAACCATCAGCTTTATCAAGCACCACCGCGCTGAGCCGATGTTTCTGTGTCTCTGGACCTACAACCCACACTATCCTTTTGAAGCACCGGAAGAATTGTCAGCAAAATACGTGGGAAAAAACGGCAGAGGACTCCGTAACCCAATCTATGGAGGTCAAATCGCCGCGCTCGACCGGGCAGTGGGCCGCGTGCTTAACTCTCTGGAACAGAATCAAATCGCTGATCGAACGCTGGTGATTTTTACCAGTGATAACGGTGGTTGGTCCGGTGCAACTGACAATCATCCGCTGCGAGAAGGCAAAGGATACCTGTATGAGGGTGGCATCCGCGTTCCCCTGCTGATCCGCTGGCCGGGCGTGTCTCGTCCAAACTCCACAAATTCAACGCCCGTGATCAGTATGGATCTGACCGCAACGATCCTTGATGCGGCCGGGCTTGGATCCGCGTCGGAAGCTGTTCCGGATGGTCTCTCACTGCGACCACTGCTCACCGGTGACTCGATCAAACGCCAGCAGATTTTCTTCCACTATCCACACTTTGCGTTTCACAAGGCGAACAGACCCGGAGCGGCTGTGCGGGCCGGCAATCACAAGCTGATTTACCGTTTTGATGATCAAAGCACCGAACTGTACGACCTGCAGAACGATCTTGAGGAACGCAATAATCTGGCAAGTCAGGAGAAATCGCTGACCGCTGATTTACGCCAACGCCTGCTAACGTGGCTGGACGACACAAAGGCTGCCACTCCTCAGCCCCGCCTGCGATAATGAACAGACTTCCCGGATATCGCACAAGACAATGTGCCAGGCTCTTTTCAGCGTCCGTCAGGGGGAGTTCCGTGACAAACGACGACAGCCTCTGCGTGTTGCTGCTGTTCGGAGCCCCGCCAGGAAGGGACTCTGTAACTCGGCGATTCGAACCACGCAACCCGCTGGATTTGCCTGTTTGTTGACGACATGCACCTGTGAACGCAGACCAACAGCAGAAGGGTCTGAGATCTGCGGGCTTCAACGTTTCTGTGATCAGATGACACTGCGAACGTATTCGCTGAATCAAATCCTCAACCGTTGCATCGCGTTACTTCGCGCTGAAAAACAAGTTGGCAAAGTCGGCTGCTCCCGCGGTCCTGATGGTGAGTGGAATCTGCCTGTCACGTTTGGTGATTGCCACGGATGTTCCGTCGACGATGAATTCGGTATCCGCGTTCAACTTTCGGATCTCGACGCGGTGCCATTTTCCGGACTGCAGAAAATCGTGCATTTCAAGCCCGCACAGCGTCAGGCTTTCCGACGCGGCCGACGGTTTGACATCAAGCAGAAAGGTTCCGCTTGCAATCGTCTGTTCGGAAGTGAGCAATGGCCCCCGGTCAGCGTGATCACACGTCAAAACCCAGTCATTCGACTTCCATGATGATGAGCCCTCCGGCAACTTCCACCCTCTGAGATCAAGCCCACTGTAGAGACTCTGAAATCCACGGTCCCGAATCGCAACCAGGTCTTCCGAGATCGGGGTCGCAGGGAGTTCGCGAATTCTGAAGTTCCGGTAGTGGACCACTCCGCCTTCAGATTCAATGCAGATGTATCCCTTGCGAGGATTACACTGCATTCCCTGAGTCACCAGCTTGCCGTTCACTGCCAGAGAGATGTTTCCGTCCCGGCACTCAATTCGATAGTGGTTCCACTCCGGAGAGGCATTGCTCCGTTCTTCTGTTGGAAAGGCTCGACTGCCGCCGCGACCATTGACAGGTTTCATTGTCGCCCCGTGGATGGGGAAAATGTCACCGTGCGTCGTATAGCCCCGACTCTGGCCGTAGGCATTCTCAAGAACCTGCACTTCGATGCCGCGATGAAAGGGAACCCCGCGAGCAGTCAGGTCATCCGCCCAGACAAAAATCCCGGCATTTCCCTTCGGAACCAGATGACGCCATTCCAATTCCAGGATGAAGTTCTGATACATCCGGTCTGTGCGAATCTCACCAATGGGCTTCCCGGTACAGATCAGCATTCCGTCTTCAAAACTCCACGTGTCCTCGGGCGTATTGACTCGAACCCACCCGGCGAGATCCTGTCCATTGAACAAATCTCGAAATTCATCAGCGGATGTCTGCTGACAGGAAATGACCCCAATCAGGAGAACAAGCAACCGGCGTGAAAGGGTGAGCAGATTCATTGTGTTTCCTTATCAGAAGTTGGACGTGAACAGAGAGCATTCCCGATTCAACGCACTTCTTCAAGTCATCTGGCATCGTGTCAATGACACACAATGGAATTTCTGCCGGCTGCTGATTCTCTCGCGGATTTTTCCTCAGTAACGCAACTGCATGAGACGCTTTAACTGCACCTCAACGATCTGCGATCCTTCCATTCCATCCCTGTAGATTTCGAGCGTCAATTTCCCGTTCGAAAGAGCAATCTGATTTCGAAAATCCTGCTCAGTTTCGATGGCAATGCCGTTGACGCTGATGATCAGATCTCCTGGCTGCAGGCCGGCTGCTTCGGCAGGAGAGCCAATCGTGACTTCCTGAATTCCCATGGCCTGCATGTCAGGAATTAACACGCCTTCCAAACCAAGGTACCAGACGATGCGCAGGCGAGCGTTTGGCTGTGGAGAGGTGATGATCCTGTAATGACAGGGAGTCCAGCATTCCCAGTAACCGGGCGTGTGACAGTAGTCTCTCCAGCCATGATTGTGATTGTGATGCCAGTTGGTCAGCAGATGCAGCCACCAGTCGCAATGATCGTGATATCGAATGTGCTGACGCAGTGATTGTTGCAGTCGATAGTGATGATCATGATCGATGACCGCAGAACGTCTGCGAGCAATCGCGGGCAGTTCCTGCCGCAACGCGACACGATCAATCCGTTCCGCATGATTGTGTCCGTGCTGAAGTCGCAGATTACTGAGACGCCCCGTTAACACGCGATCCCCCTGATCGAAGTGGTCATGATCGAGCTGATTACCGGGGGGCTTTCGAGGTCCCCGTTTGCCAGCATCCGAATCTTCTTCAGGCCGACGATTGCCCTCCTTCTTCGGTGCGTCATGCTGATGCTCATCAACTCCGTGCTCTTCGGCATCCGCGTCCGCATCCGGCCCCCCATCTTCTGAGCCGTTGTCTCCTGCATTCGCTGAAGCCCCGGGATCGGTTCCGGGGGCGTCTTCCCTCGTCTCCACTTTCCTGCGATCCTTGAAGTTGGCTCGCAGGGACTCAAGCCTTTCTCGAGATGTCTCGCGTTCTGAGCGACGCGTTTCGAGGTCGGTCGCGGCTGCAGGATTTGATGCCGCATCTCCGTTCACCGACCCATTGGCCCCGCGGGAAATGGCGGGATCACCGGCGGCGGTACCACGGGAATCCTGTCGTCTTTCTGACGGAGCCGGCTCCTGCGTCACGGGCGATCCAACGACACTCTTCGGGGCTTCTGTTCCGGTCGACTTGATGATCTCGCTTTTCCCGGTCCCATCCGTTGGAGTTTCGACCGTTGTGGAATGGTCAATTTCCTTGTGAGTTTTGTTCGCCGAAAGTTCCGCGGCGTTCTGCTGATCCGGAGTCTCGGGAGTGGTTGATTCTTCCCGCCGGGACGAGTCTGCAGGGGAAGCACTCTCTCGAGATGAGATCACTGAATTCACATCCGCACTAGCGGGTTGAACCATTGCAGGGAGGTTCAAGGTCGTCCCATCCTTCTGTGAGCTCGTCGGGGCCTGTGATGAGTTGGGACGGCGTCCACGCTCCCGCAGGCGATCGAGGATTGAACCCCCAAACCCGGTCTTCGCGGGCAAATCAGCAGCGTTCACTCCACCGACCGGGCCCGCATCTGATCCGGATGACCGGACCTGCGAAGCAACGGCCTTGCCTGGTGCAGAC
>JAFMMM010000362.1 GCA_017859815.1 Planctomycetota bacterium
AAAGGCAACACCTTTTGGAGCAGCAGTGGTGCCCCAAAAGCGGTTAGGCATGCAATCGAGTCTCCCGGCACAATTGCACCCTGCTCAGTACAATTGCACTCTGCGGCGACTGGATCGCGGCGGACAGCCTGCCCTGTTGATTCACTCCACCTCGACAGCGTCTGATGTTGGTTCACTGTCAGTCGACTTTGCCGGAATGCCGCGAACCTTGGCGAAGCTGCTGATGCCAATGATTACGAACGCGATCAGCAGCACGATTGACTTCCAGCGAGCGGAATTATCTCGGAACTTTTGAGTTCCGTTAGAGCGGCCAACAAGCGCTGATGCGAGAAAGAAGACAACCAGGGCCAGCAGCATTTTCGTACCCAGAAGAGCATGATAAGCACCGTCTCCCTGATGATTTCCGATTGCTACCACGTAGTTGTAGCCTCCGGTGATCAGGAACAGTCCAATCCCAGCGTGCACATACTTCTTCCAGCGTTGCCGGATCGCCTCCATTTGTTCCGGATGTGCGGCCAGTGCGGGCGCCACCACGAATCTCAGCGCGGTCAGCCCGCCCACAAGCACAACAGCGGTGGCAACATGCAGGAAGCGAGAAAGAACAGACACGAGAAATTGCGGGTCCATGTTGAGAATCCGAGTGAACGATGGGAAACGGGAGGCAGCCAGAAACCGAAAACCAGTCAAACCGGCTGCGGTGACTTTCTGCAGATGCTGTGATGAATGTTAGCCCAAAATGAGTTTTCGGCTACAGTCGGATCCCGACTGAATGACGCTTGTGCACTTTGACAGATGAGGTGTTTCGATACTCCAGATCATGCTACAATGCTCATGGCTGGTCTGAGGGGAGCAACTGCAAGGTTCGCCTGCGAGTCTGGGTTCCTCCAGTCTGCAGTTGTGTTCGCCGGGGAGATGTTTTTTCCGGCCGGCCAGTTTCACGGGCAGTGCATCGAAAAACTCCTACGTTTCACTCAACTCCTGAGGTCTCGCGGACTTCCGCTCGGGGTTGTGCCCCCAATTTCTCGGTCTGTACTGCAGTCACAGGTTGTCAGATGCTCGAACGACGTCATCTATTCCCGAATGTCATCGAACTCAATTACCAGGCAAGACGGCGATTTGGGTGCTGTGTCTATCTGGTGTATTCCGGCGCCGACTGGCTGCTCACCGACATTGGCTACGAAGATACCGTGGACGAGCTGATTGACCTTGTCAGGCAGCTGGATTTTTCTTTGGTGAACTGTCGCTATCTGGTGGCCACGCATGCAGATGCGGATCATGTTCAGGGCTTTCTGCGTGCGAAGGAACTGCTTCCGGAAGCCAAATTGGTTGCTCACCCGGATGCTCGCAGAATTCTTGAAAGCAACGACCGGATTGCCTCGTTTGCAGAGATCCCAGCTCAAAACATTTCCATTGAACTTCCCAGCCTGAAGATTGATCAGGATTTAAATGAGGGGGATCAGCTGGAGATTGGCGACATGCGGGTCGAGGTGTGGCATACTCCGGGACATGCCGCTGGCCAACTGGCTTTTCGCTGTGGCAACCTGTTGTTTTCCGGGGATAACATCTTTCGTGATGGCTGTGTCGGCAGCATTGATGCCCATCACGGCTCCGATATCCCCGATTTTATCGATTCGCTTCGACGCATTCAGACCAGCGACGTTGAGTGGCTCTTGCCAAGCCACGGACCGGCGTTTCGCAATGACCGCAGTTTATTGCAGTCGGCGATTGATCGTCTGGAGCAGTATCAGCACATGGCTGACTTTGGAACCTGTGCTGTGGACTGGCCACTGCTGGATCAGTGGGAAGACGAACTGGCGCGCGGAATTCATCCGGCTGACTAACCTGTTCTGCCCTTGCAGGAGAGCTTCATATGACAGGGGGGAGTCTGTTGGCTGCCATCTGCTGGAGTTTCCTGCGAGCCACTGGAATCGCTGCTCTGGCTTTGCCAGTTGTGGAGTTGCTTTGGCATGCGACTGCTGCTGAGATGCGCAGAACCAGAATCCTGCTTGTTTGTCTTGTGGTTGCACCACTATTCATCCCGGAATTGCTGCCGGGTTTTCACTATCGCATCTCGGCTTCAAAGTGGTCGGCAATGATGGGATTGTCAGCCACAGGCAGCGGTATGGCGACCGAGTTGCTGTATCTTCTGCTGCAGTTGTGTCGGGCGGTATCCACCGGCTTTCTGCTGCGGTTTCTGTTACCGGGGCCAGTCCGCAGAAGTACGTCGCTGCATTCATGGCAGTTACTTCGTACCGATCTGACGCCGGAAAGGTGGTTTCCAGGCTGGATCATTCTGAATATCCATCTGCGATATCGCCCGCTGCTGTTGCTGTGGGGACTGCTGACTCTGAGAAGCTTCCAGGAGTTTGAAACGGCAGCGTTGATGCAGATTGATCAGGCTCCCGTCTCATGGACAGTTTGGATGTTTGATGCCATTGCAGCAGGCCTCCAGCAAGCGGAGGTTATTCAGCGTGTGATGATTCCTGTGTCGTTGCAAGGAGGATTGCTGATCATACTGCTGATGCTTGTCAGCGGTCGTCGGCAGCAGACTTGGCTGCAGGATTCCGGGCCAGCAGTTGCCCGCGAAAAGCTGGCTTTGACAACAACCACCCTGGCAGGCTGGGTTCTGTTGCTGATTCTGTATGTCGTCCTGCCAGTAACAGGAAATCTGCTTTCGGGCGTTTCCGGCCTCCGCTGGATATTGAGTTCGTCGGGAATTCTATGGCGAACACTGAGTCAGCTGGGAGTGTCGCTGGCGTTTGGGCTGTCAGCCTCCGCTGGTGCACTGGGGACAGCAGCATTGGTGTTGAATATGTCGGGGCGAGTGCGTCGTCGGGTGTTGGCATGGATTCTGTTGTTGCCCGGGCTAAGCGGACCATTGTGTACCGCATTATTCCTGCAGTTTTTATTTCAGCTGCCGGGGCTGCAGGCGTTCTGGGGCACATTTGTCCCGCTACTGGCCGGGCTTGTACTCAGCAGTTTGCCTGGAGCATTCCTGGCAGTGTTGTTGCTGCAGAATCGACGAAATCTGTCAGGGGTCCTGACGGCGGAGTTGCTGGGGGGGGCCCAGGACCATCGTCGCATAGTTTCGGGGAAGCTGTTGTGGCATTTGAGTGATGGTCGATGGTTGCTGGCGTGGCTGCTGTTATCGCAATGGTGTTTCTGGAACGTCACGATTTCATCAATGCTGCATCCACCATCAATCGAGTTGGTAGTGACCCGGCTGTACAACGAAATGCATTTTTCGCGAACCGAGGCGTTGTTGGGACTGACGTTATTGTCGTCGGTAACCCCGTGCCTTGTGTTTGCGCTCCTGATGCTGGTCCTGCGTGTGAGGCGTTGGCTGGTACCGTAAGTAAAGGCGACGTAACGGCGACAACAGTTTCGTGGCAGCGGGCGAACAGTGCCCCCGGCGCAAAAAAACGGCCAGAGTGCGGATTGCACCCTGGCCGGTCGATGAATTGCATTCCCGTTGGTACACACCACTCATGTCGCGGGGTGTGTCAAATCTTCATCCAGCCTGCATCTCGTGTTGAAATCGCTCGCGACGTACAACGATAGCAGTCAACAGAGAACTGTTGGCTGGAAACCTATTTGCGTCATTTGGACAGTTGGAGTGGCGGGCAGTTTGTCAGTCGAGGACTGTCATGCCATTGAATGCTGAAAGGCCTGCCCCGCCCTGTTCCAATCTGTGAGGATCAGTAGCGGCCGCCACCGCCACCGTAGCCGCCGCCGCCACCACCGTAGCCGCCGCCGCCACCACCGTAACCGCCACGGCCACCGCCACCGCCACCACCGCCACCGCGGCTGTCGCGAGGCCGTGCCTCGTTCACGACGATCGAACGACCGTCGAGGCTTGCCCCATTCAATGCCTGAATTGCTTCATCACCGCCGGTAGCCATTTCAACGAAGCCGAAGCCACGAGAACGACCTGTTTCCCGATCCGTGATGACCTTAGCAGAGGTCACTGAGCCGTACTGTGCAAAGGCCTGCTCGAGACCTTCAGACGTGGTTGCCCATGCAAGGCTACCCACAAAGATGTTCTTACTCATCAGAAAAACCCTGAGCTTCTCAGCTCCCTAAACACCGATCGCTACCCAAACGGCAGCTGTTAGAACACATAACGAACACAGGAGCGGAGAGCGGAAACAGCCAACAGAAGAGGAAGCAGTTCGGATCACAAGCCTGTGGAACAGAAATCATGCGGATCGACAAAAACTGAGAAGGCTGCAGATAATCTGCAACCATCACCGCGGAATTCCTGCTTCAGCATAACGAAAATTGACCGCCATGAGAGGCACAAAAATGCGATATCACTGAATACGATCGCGACTGTAGAATGTGAGAATTCAAATAGCAAGTGGCAATCCGCTCCGGTTTTCATGTTTTGGCTTGTGTTTTTCGTGAAGCTGCCTGCGGATCGTTGCTGTCTTCAGGCTGTTGGCGGCTTTGGATAGACGCACGATTCCCTGCTTTGGACTGATGCTGCGAGATCCGGATGCGTTTCCAGGAAAGGTTGCCCGTATGGTGCTGGCTCTAAGTCTGCGGGACTTCGACACTCCGAATATCGAGCTGGAGGGCATCACTCCAGCCGCCGTTGCGGGGAAATCGCTGCAGCAGATTTCTCGTCTCCCGATTTTTTGTGGCAGGAACCGACCACAGTTGGGGGAGCTGTTCGAAGTGACCGGTGGGGCTGATTCCGATTGCATTCAGATCAGTGGTGACCTGCGGCACGTCCACTGGATTGGTTGCGGGATGAAGGCCGGTGCGATCGAAATCGACGGACCTGTTGGCCGTCATGCCGGAAGTGGTATGGCGGGTGGTTCGCTGACGATTCGCGGTGATGCGGGCGACTGGCTGGGTGCAGAAATGTCGGGGGGGCGAATCGAACTGTTTGGAAATGCCGGAGATCTGGCGGGGGCCGGGTATCGGGGAGCGGTTCGTGGAATGACCGGTGGAGAACTCTTGATTCGTGGTGATGCCGGTGACGAAACGGGCCTCCTTATGCGTCGTGGTCTGATCGCGGTTACTGGGAATGTTGGTGTGCTGGCGGGATGCCATTTGATCGCTGGCAGCATTGTCGTGGGGGGGAAATGCGGTGCTCGAATTGGTGCCGGTATGAAACGCGGCACCATCGTTCTTACCGGGCAGCACCCTGCTCCTCCGATGTTGCCCGGATTTCAGGAGAGCGGCCTTGCGTCGCTGCAGATAATGCGAGTCATGGGGCGTCGTTTGGCAGCCTGGGGACTGGCTGAATTTCAGGCTGCTGCAGATGCACCCTTTCGAATGATTCGAGGAGATCGAATTGTCGGTGGGCTGGGTGAAATCCTGATTGCCGATCATTCCTGACGACACGACATCATGCTACGCGCACGCTCGGTCTGGCTATTCAGCATCGATTGCGGCACAATATTCCGACCGAGCGCCGGGACTGCGGCAGCGGGGCAATGACGTTCCCGGCTGCTATTTGAAGTCGGCAGCCCCGGAATCGCGTTCTGTTTCACAGAGGCGAGA
>JAFMMM010000363.1 GCA_017859815.1 Planctomycetota bacterium
TGACCTTTGAAGACCCGCTGCCGGAAACAGCCCAAATGGCAGAATCTGTCCGGCTCGCTCAACCGGGGCCGCGTCCTCCCGAGTACCCCGGATTTTCCGCCACGAATCAGGCCGTGCACCTTGGCGGAAAAGGGGCACGCATCATGATCACGGATCCGGGTGACGACAGCATTTACGACTTTGGCGAAGGCGATGAAGTCACTCTCGAGGCCTGGGTCCAGCTGGACAAATCGGCGGGAGGCAGTGGCACCCGAACAATTATCAGCAAGGGCCGTACTCACCAGCCGGGCTTTCCCAAAGACAACCAGAACTGGGCTCTGCGTCTTTCCACAGGCGACGGCCTTGCTCGATTGAATTTTCTGTTCGCAACATCACCAAAACCCAATTCCGCACACTGGCACCGCTGGACCAGCGATTCCGGGTTCCAGGTTGACTCCGGCTGGCACCACATTGCCATTGTGTATCGCTTTGGAGAACCGGGATCGCTGCAGGGCTGGGTCGACGGATTGAAGTTGTCCGGAACCTGGGACCTTGGCGGTCCCACCACAGAATCCCCTGTTCCCGACAACGACGCGATCTGGATTGGTTCCTCAATGGCTGGCAACGCGGGGAACAGCATGATTGGCAGCATCGACGAAATCCGCATCCATCGTCGGCGTCTTTCTGAAGCTCAAATCACAGCTCGGTTCCAGCGTGTTGGCGGCCCCCGAGTGCTGATTCCTCTGCCCCCCGAAATGCCTCAACTCGGAACACTTGCCCGGAACAAGGTCACGGTCATTCTGTCCGAAGGAATGGCATCGGAGCGACGCTGGCAGCACCTTGGAGAACCGACTCCAGAACCACAACTTCACTACGCCACACCTTCGATGCTGTTGGGGAGAATCCCGGCACGGTTTGACTCCACAGGAATTCGAACAGGCTGGAAAGCTCCGCTGCTGGTGACCATGGCAACCGATGCAAAACTGCCTGCAGGTCAACTGGAATTGCTGCTGCGCGTGCGTGCGCTCAGTCGGCTCTGGATTGACGGCCAACTGATCGTGGAGACGGAGCCAATTGTGAAGCAGCCTCCCAATGGAGAGGAGCCAGTCACTCCCATCCCCGTACCACTGGTTCCGGGTCAGCGAATTCCCGGGTATCACCAGCAACAACACCTGCTGACAACGGAGTTGCCGGCGTCCCCTGACTCCGACAATGTGCGGCGAATCGTTCTGGAAATGCTGGTAGGCGGTTCGCAGTTGCGAGTGGAAACGGGGGAAATCACTTTGGCTTACCGTGATCAGCCGGATCAGATTTTTCAGGTTGTCAGTCCTGCCGGCACAGACAGTTTCCCGCTCACGGATCCTCAGGTTGAACCCAGACTTCAGGCTGCGGCGCGGGCGGTGGAGCAGCTTGAACGTCAAACCCGCCGCACTGCGGCCGCTGCATCAAACGATTTCTGGGAAGCGCGTCACCAGCATGCAGAGGAGTGGGCCGCTGCCCATTCCGAACCTGTTCCGGACTCCGCCGCCTCCCATCCGATTGACGCTTTCCTGAACCATCAGGTCACACAGGCGCTCAGAATATCGGCGGCAACAGATCCTGCGGCAGCACAAAAGTTCCATTCCACACTCCTGCCACTGCTCAAATCCCGCTGCTTTCGCTGTCATGGGGATCAGGACAAGGGCGGACTGCGGCTGAATTCCCGGGAAGGCATGATGTCCATCGGAGACAGTGGGTCTGCGCCGGTGATCCCCGGCAACGCACACAACAGTTTGCTGATCGAGCGAATCCGATCTGACGACGATGAAGTCAGGATGCCTCCGGGGCCGGACCGACTGTCGGCCGAACAGGTCGCGATGTTGACTGACTGGATTGACGCCGGTGCCATCTGGCCCGGCCTGCCGATTACGCCGCAGCAGGTTTCGCCACCACCGACAAGCGGTGATTTTGCCTTCGTCCGCAGAGCGTATCTGGATCTGACCGGCGTTGCCCCGACGATTGAGGAATACGAGACGTTTCGGCAACAGCCAGCTCACTCGCGACGTCTGTGGCTGATCGACACCCTGCTGCAGGACGACCGCTTCGCCGACAGTCTGATGGGAGAGTGGCAGGACCTCCTCGCAGAAAACCCCACACTGTTGAATCAATCTCAGGGAAGCACTGGTCCGTTTCGCTTTTTCCTGCACGACTCTTTTTTGGATAACAAACCTCTGGATCGAATGATTACGGAGTTGTTGTTGATGGGTGGTGGCCAGCACGAAGGGGGTGCGGCCGGCTTTGCCATGGCGGCCGAGAATGATGCGCCAATGGCGGCCAAGGCTCACGTGCTTTCGGCTGCTTTTCTGGGAGTCGATCTGCAGTGTGCACGCTGTCATGATGCCCCCTATCACAGTACGACTCAGAAAGATCTGTTTTCTCTCGCGGCCATGCTGCAGCGTAAGACAGCCACGGTTCCGGCCAGCAGTCGCGTTCCGGCCGCCTTCTTCGAATCGATTCAGGCTCGCACTCCGCTCATTGAAGTCACCCTGAAACCCGATGAACCGGTTGCTCCGGAATGGCCGTTCGGCGATTCCCTGGCACTTCCCGACGATGACCGCATTGCCGCTCTGACCCGCAACCCGGATGACTCCCGAGAACGTCTGGCGGCATTGATCACGGCCCCGCACAATCGCCGTTTCGCTCAGGTCATCACCAATCGCGTCTGGGCTCGCTTGCTGGGTCGAGGACTTGTGGAACCCCTGCATGACTGGGAAGGTCGGCAATCAGTGAACCCACCGCTGCTAAGATGGCTGGGCGTCCAGTTTGTCGGCAGCGGATACGACCTGAGACAGTTGTTTCGCCTGATCATGACCTCGGATGTGTATCAGCGACTGCCTTTCACAGGAGATCGCAACCTCGGGGAACAGTATTTTCCCGGGCCGTTGCGGCGACGTATGTCTGCAGAGCAGATTGTTGACACGCTGCATCAGTCGCTGGGAGTGCCCATGAGCGTGGAACCGATGACCTTTGTTCACGATGGTCGCCGTGCCCTCAGCAATCGCCAGATGCTCGGCCAGCCTGATCGTGCCTGGATGCTGGCCAGCCTGAATAATGAACGTGATCGTCCCAGTCTTTCACTGCCCAAAGCCCGCGCCGTTGCGGACGTTCTTCAGGCGTTTGGCTGGAACGGCTCCCGACAAATGCCTGTCAGTCGCCGCGAAATGGATCCCAATCTGCTGCAGCCCGGTATTCTGGCCAACGGAGTCCTGACAGCGACGCTGACTCGAGCCAGCGCGGGCAGCACACTGGCACAACTTGCGGTGGAAGCCAGATCCGCCGATGACTTACTGCGGCAGCTTTTTCTTCGTATTCTCACCCGTCTGCCTTCCAGCGAAGAAACGGATCATTTTCTTCCAGTCCTGCAGACAGGCTTTGATCTGCGAATTCTTCCGGCCGATGAACAGCAACGCGTGCAGAAACTGCCACCGTTGCCGCTGGTCACCTGGTTCAACCATCAGCGTCATGACGCGAATGCAATTCAACGACAGATGGAGCAACGCGTGCAGGACGGTCCGCCGGCTGATCCTCGCCTGCGGCCGGAATGGCGGGAAGTCTATGAGGACCTCGCGTGGAGTCTCATCAATCACAGTGAATTCGTCTGGATCCCATGATCTCACCGGAATGAAACACATGACGAACCCAACAACGCGAAGACGGTTTCAACAGTCTGCAGCCGTCTCCCTGTCTGCCGGGGCGATCTGCCCAGGCCTGCATTCCGCCGACGAAAACACGGATCTGCTCCGCGGCAAAGCCGAACATGTCATTTCGATCTGGCTGGGCGGGGGTATGGGGCAGCTGGATACCTTCGACCCAAAACGCAAAGGTGACCCGGCCACGAAAGTCCCCGGCTCTTATTACGATGCCATCGATACTGCGGTCCCAGGCGTGCAGGTTTGCGAACACCTGCAGCAACTCGCGCCGCTGATGGACCAGGTGACCGCTGTGCGCACGATTACTCACGAAGTCATTGACGAGCATGCTGCCGCAACAAATCGCATGCACACTGGTCGTCCCGTCAGCGGTACCATCACTTACCCGTCCATCGGTTCGCTCATCGCACACCAACGCGGAGCCGCCTCAGACAACGCGCCCCCCTATGTCCTGATCGGATACCCCAATGTCACTCGCGGACCGGGTTTTCTGGGACCACAGTCCGGCTACCTGTACCTCACCGATACCAGTCGCGGTCCGGCCGGGCTGTCGCGACCGGATGGAATCACCTCCCAGAGACAAACGCGGCGTGAATCGTTTCTCGCAGAATTACGGAAACGTAACCCGGCTGCGGGTGATGCGGCGACCGCAGACTACGAACAGGCCATTGAACAAATCCTGCGATTAAGCGGACCGGAGTTCTCTGCCGCATTCCAGTTGCAGCGAGAACCGGATGCGCTGCGAGAATCGTACGGTGGGGAATTTGGGCAGAGATGCCTGCTCAGTCGACGCCTGATCGAACGAGGTGTGCGGTTTGTTGAGGTGGCCCACAACCTCAACTTTCTGAATGGTTCCGGATGGGATGTCCATAACGAAGGAATACTCGACCAGTACAAACTCATTCAGGAACTGGACCGTGCGATGTCATCGCTGATTCGTGATCTGCAGACCAAACAGATGCTGGACAAAACACTGATCGTCGTGACAACCGAATTTGGACGACCACCGGAATTTGACTCCAATGGGGGACGCGGTCACCAATGTCGCGGGTTTAGCTGCGTTCTGGCCGGCGGCGGACTCAACCACGTGGGTGCTTGGGGGGAAATGGACGAACTCTCGAAAAAGATCGTTCACAACCCCGTCACGGTGCCCGACTTTTTTGCCACGATTTGCGCTGCATTAAGCGTGGACTACCGCAGGAATCTGTACCACGGCGATCGACCGATTCCGATCACCGATAATGGGCAGCCCATCTCCACGCTGTTGAGTTGACCGCCGGCACGGCCGTGGGTGCCTGCGGCAATTTCCGGAGTGCTGGTCTGCTCGATGGCACCCCTGCCGCATCTCGGATGGTTTTTGATCCCCCCCTTCAAAAACCGTCACTCCCTCGCTCTCAGACGCCTTGCCCAACACCACGCAAAGGTCAGGACTTCCAGCATTCAATCAAGTCGCCGGAGTTGGACTCAAGCAGTTGGCCGGGACCGGCCCAGTCCGGAGCGTCCTGAAGAATGCGAAGCACGACCCGTTGCTTGCCAACTTCACCAACAAACGACAGGAATGGACCGAGCGAGGAATTATTTTGTGACTCCGAGTGCCACTTCAGTTCGGCGAGGTCGCTAAAGATGGCAGCGATGTGTTTCACATCAATATCCGTAGAGCTGGGCACAATCAGCCCATCATGGGCGCCACCAAGAACTTCTGTGCGCCCCGTGAACAATGTGATTTCCCAGCTTGCGTTTTCCTCATCGAAAAAGTAGTGACACCCCAGTGCGGAAGGTGTGCACAAGCTGCTCATTCCAGACCCGACGAGCGAAGTGAATTCTTCAATCCATGCAGGCGGGTTCT
>JAFMMM010000364.1 GCA_017859815.1 Planctomycetota bacterium
TGCGGCCGCCTGTTCCCCGTCTGGTAACTCCAGCTTCAACTGATCCAGCACTCGGTTGCCAAAATGTTCCGCGAGTGCCACCGACATGTCGTTCCCCGACGGCAGCATCAGGCCGTACAGAGCCTCCGATACTGAAAGCACTTCTCCGCTGCGTACTCCAGCCGTTGAACCAGGCGTCGCGTCCGCTCGCGCTGACATCACCAGTTCTTCGTCCGCCAGTTCAGGCATTTGTCGCATTAACCGAGCGACCAGCCACGCTGTCATCATTTTTGTGGTACTGGCCATATCCCGCCCGACCCTCGATCGAAACCCAGCCAATTCAGCACCGGTGTCCGCATCAGCCACAATCCAGGCATCGGCCGTCACCAGTGGTGGTCCATCCAAGAGTTCCGCCGCTTCCCGATGCAGCAACTGTTGATTCACCACCTCCGGTTCGGGTACCGGTTCAGGCTCTACAACAGGCCCCAGTTCCTGCCACACTCGGCTGTCGGCAATCCCATTCGTCGGCAGATCAACAGATTGCTGGAATTGCTTCAGAGCCGCCTGTGTTGCCGGGCCAAAATCCCCATCGACCGAAAGATCCGGCCCCGGCTGCAGCCGGGCGTTCAGTGTTCGCTGCAGCATTTCCACACGCTCGCCAAGGGAGCCCAGCCGCAGATCGGCCTCCTCTGCCGGTGTCTGCTTCCACGCCGGATTGAAATGATCCCACGCAGCACGGGCCACGATCGCAATCAGCTCATGCGCCTGATTTCGATCGGCCCAGCTGCGATCTTCATTCTCCGTGGTCAATACGCAAATTGCGAAACTTCCGCCCGGTCCGGTAATCACTCCGGCGTCGGTTCGTGAACCGGAAACAGCGCCACTTTTGTGCGCAATCTCAGCTTCACCCGGCAATCGTGCTGCCAGCATCGTATCGTCGTCACAGCTTTCCAGATGCTGCAGCATCGCCTGACAACTTTCCGTCGATGCGACCTTGTGCAATTGAATCTGTTCCAGCAGCTCGATGGTTTCCAGCGCTGTGGAACTGCCCAGCCCGTACTGCTGGCTGCGGTCTGCGGCAATTGTGGTGTCACCGCGATAGACCAGCGAATGCAGTTGAGTTTCCGGATATCCCAATTCCCGCATACAGGCCGCTGTCGCCGGCAAGCCAATTTCCCGCACCACCAGGTTGGTGGCCGTATTATCGGAGTAGCGAATCATCAGCCGGATTGCGTCTCGAACAGAAAGTTGCAGCCCCGCTGAGAAGTGATTGGTAAGAATTCCGGAACCCGGCACCTTGTCCTCCGCGGTCAGCGTAAGCTGGCGTTCAAGGTTCAACTGTCCCGCGTCTGCCTGCCGATAAGCAGTGACCATGATCGCCAGCTTGATCAAACTGGCAGTCGGCTGAACCTCGGTCTCCCGCCACAAAAACTGCTCCCCCGTTTCCAGATGGCGCACGGCCACAGATACGGTACCAGGGTGACCGTCCACCAGCGGCTGGATCCGCTGCGACAAAGTCTGTGCGCGACAACACGGCGATACCATGACCACGATCAACGTGATCTGACCGATGATTCGGATCAATGATCTGCAGCAGTCAAACCGGCCCATGAATCTCTCCCCTGATCTGATACCAACGGAACGACACTCCATCATCAGCGACCAATTCAGGGCACAACATTGCTGGTGCCATTCAGATCATTCAAGGCACGATTGATGACGCGCACGCGGTATTTTCCCTGCGAATTGAATCCCTCCTGGTATTCCAGTCCTGCTGCCATGGGGCCAATCACGGGCCGTGCCAGTTCGTCAATTTCGTCCAGTGCGATCGCCGCATGCAGACGCTCCCACTGTGTGCCATTCGTCATCTCGTGGATCAGCACAGGCAGGGCTTCATCCGGCTGCTGCATCCGACATAAAGCCCACGCTGCGGCTGTGCGTACGGTGGAGGATCCATCACTCAACGCGGAGTGCATCGCGTGTTTCGCTTCAGCGTGCTTTGGATCGCTGATATTGCCAATCCCCGTAGCTGCCCAGTACCGAATCGCATCATCCGGATCCGCCATGGCCTGCAGCAGCCGCGCCATTTCCGCCTTCCCGGAAGACGCCGCCTGGGCGATCGCGGCCAGTCGCTGATGATATTCATCGCCTCCCGGTTGCCGAAGAATTGCATACTCACTGCCCAGCGCTGAGGCACGCTCCCGAATAATCGGTTCCGGAATCAGGCCCAGATCTTTTGTTCCCTGCACCCACTGAAGATGAGCGGCCCGCAGTCGCTCCAGTGCATCGCGGTGTGCGGGATCATTGGCCAGATTGTGAATTTCGTGAGGATCCGTCTGAGTGTCGTACAACTCCTCATTCGGCTTGGTGGGAGACATCAGGGCTTCCGCGGCAGCGGGCAACTCACCGGAGGCGGCCAGCCTGCGAATCTCACGCATTACCTGCCCCTTTTCGGGAGTGTTCATGTACTGGTAATACGTTTTCAGTGGCAGGTAGTTACGGATGTACTTGTAGCGTTTGCCACGAACCATGCGAATGATGTCGTAACGCTCATCCATCCGATCCCGAGCGCCGTAGACATAGTCTCGCGGCCTGCCAATGTTCGGCCCCAAAAACGGACGGCCCTGCACATGCTGTGGAATCTCCACACCGGCAAGTCGCAGCACAGTTGGCCCCAGATCGATCGAACTGACCAATTGATCCGTCACCGATCCCGGTGCTCCCTGTCCGTTCACTCGCCACTTTTCCGGGATGCGAACGATCAGCGGAATATGCGTACCGGAGTCATACAGCCAGCGTTTGGCACGCGGCAGTCCCACACCATGATCCGACCAGAAGAAGATGATGGTGTCGTCGTACAGGCCGTCGTCTCGCAACTGCTGCATCAGATCACCGGCCCACGCATCCATCGCGGTGATTAGTTCATAGTTCCGTCTCCACGCCTCGCGGACTTCGGGGGTATCCGGATAGTAGGGCGGCAGGTCCAGTGCTGCGGGATCCTGTCGCTGCGACGGCAACAAATCCTTTGTAATCTTCTGCCATGAACTGACGCTGCCGACCGGTCCTTCATGGGTCCCGGTAAAATTGAAGACCGCAAAGAAAGGCTGACCCTTGTCTTTGCGACTGCGCCAGTGCGGTTGATTACCAGTGTCCCACGTCTCCCGCGGATGCTGAAACTGGTAATCCGTCTTGCGGGCATTGGTGCAGTAGTAACCAGCTTTACGCAGAGCCACAGGAAACGGCTTGATGAATTCCGGCATGGTCGCCGTGCAACGCATGTGTTGTGTCCCCAGGCTGCTCTGATACAGCCCGGTGATGATTCCCGAACGACATGGCGCGCACACACCGGCGGTTGTAAATGCCCGGCTGTAGCGAACTCCCTCGCTGGCCAGTTGATCCAGATGGGGCGTAATTGCGTGAGCATCTCCGTAACAGCCCAGATGGGGGCTGATATCCTCCGTACTGATCCAAAGAATATTGGGACGATCCTGAGCCCGGACTGCGGCGTGACAAACGAACATGGCCCCAAACAGAACCCATTTCACGACGATACTCTTCATGATCACCACCTGACTCTCATCTGTTCTGCGGACCATCATCTGTTCTCCGAGCCGGCTGCAGACGGAATCACAGCCAACTCCGCCGCCGCGAATACTTTGGGCCAGCACTTGAACCGGACAACTTTCTCAGTGGTCCGGTCCCTCTGCTGATGTCCGACTGCAAATGTCCCCGATGTCATCGGCGTGGTCAAACGTAGACGCGATCCGCAGATCCGAACACCGAATCGGCGCGAGACGGACTGCATCGTCGGCCGCAGGTGCCAGCCCCGCTTCCAGTTCCATGGATTGAACGAAATCGCTGCTCTACACTACCCCCAGAATTTCCTCCGCATTGAAGGAGCATATTGCCCCATGACCGCATGGATTCCCATTGAACCCAACATCGAAGCCGCCACATCACAGTTTCGCTTCCCCCTCGAGGAACTGGCGGCCGGCACCATTCCTGCCCTCGTGCTGCGAAATGCATGGTCCGCTGAAAACTGCCGGAACCTGATTACACGGCTGATCGCCGCAGACCTGTTGTATGATCCGCAGCAGCCGATCCCGGAAAAATTCCAACAACAGTCCATCCCCGAAGGCTACTTCCGCGAGGGAAAGAACTCCGTCCCCTCACTCGCCTGGACAGAACAAAAAATCAGCGGGAAGAGCCGCATCGATATCGGATCCAGTCTTGGTTACCGCGGCTCGGATCAGGAGGCTTTTCTGGTCCACAGCGCTGAGACGCATCAACTGTTCAACCGCCTGTTTGCCGATCACCCCAATCCCATTCAGGTCCTGTACGATGCGCTGCAGGCCTACTCCGTGAACAAACAGGTGGTGACAGCCCGCGAACCGGATGGGCGGCAGTATGGACCGGCCATCATTCGCGCTCACTACGGTGGCTATGCCTACAAACCACACTTTGATTCCGTTCGCCTGCGCGAAAAACGCGACAACTACGCGGTGCATGAATTTGAACATCAGTTCGCCGGCGTCCTCGTACTGCAGAATTCCACAGCTGACGGAAATACAGCACAGGGAATCCTGCATCAGTGTCTGTGGACGCCCGAAGTTGATCCGCACCTGAAGTCCGGCCAGTTTCACCAGTACGCCAGTGACAACCAGCTCGCCAGTGTGGAAGTTGAACTGCAGCCTGGCGATCTGTACTTCTTCAATACCCGCGGTATTCACGAAGTCCCCGGGGTGGCAGGCGATCTGCCTCGCATCGTGCTGGCCACGTTCATCGGATTCAGCTCAGATCGGGACGAGATTTTCGTCTGGTCGTAGGGCAGGGCAATTCCGCGTCACCGCGCAACCCAACCGCTCACTCACATTCCGCCATCCTCGACCGCAAGCTTAACACCGCAACCGCCGCAGTAGCAGCTCAACAAAAAAAGGGACCGCAGCTGTGACAGCCGCAGTCCCTTTGATGGTACCGATTCCCATTGGCGTCAGACGCGGTGAATCTCGAAACCCTTGCGAGGTGTGCGAGCGAAGAAGCTGGCAGCTTCGGCATCGTCCACAATCTGTTCCGCCTTCGGGTCCCACTTGATGGTGCGTCCCAAACGAGCGGCAATCGAGCTCAGATGGCAGGTGTTCATCGCCTGGACGTGACTGAAGACGTCCGACAGCGTCAGACCACCTTCCTGAATACAACGGTAGAAGTTGTTCTTGTGGCCTTCCGGCTGCTTGCCCTTATACAGGCGAGTCTGATCTTCGATTGTGTACTGGTCCTGATCCCAGTTTTCATCAATCGGGGTGCCGGTAATCTTGCCACGATTCACAAACAGCCGTCCCTTTGTGCCTTCGAACAGAATCCCGTTGTCACCGCGGCTGGTGACATGCATTTCCACGCCGGAAGCAAAGGTACACACCACGTTGAAGTCGTGAGATGTGTTGTAGCTGTCGTCCTGCGTCGGGTGACCGCCTTCGAATGGCACCGGATGTTTGGCATCAGTCCCGTCAATGGTTACCGGACCGTGCCCTTCTTC
>JAFMMM010000004.1 GCA_017859815.1 Planctomycetota bacterium
GGTGTCCGGGTCGCAGGTGAAAGTTGATGTCATGAAACGCCTGGCTGGCCAGCAATGTCAGCGCCTGCGGATCAACGCAGAGCACCTCGTGACCCTGAAATGTTTCTGTCGTCACGAATTCAGATGTCAGCTTGCGATACGGGGTCTGATCGTCACCGATCTGAAACAGCGGTTCGTAGGAAAAGTTCTCAGAGGACATGAGCCATTACTCGCAGAATCTTTGACTGCCGGGAGAGATGATGGGGACAACGTCGACGGGCCCCGGCTATTCCTTCTTAGCATCCCCCGGCTCAGACTTCTTCTGCTCCTGCGGCGGAATGCTGCGTATTCTTGCATTCCTGATTCGTCCGGTTGTTGCGTAAGTGCTGAAACCGAACGGCTTGGAGCGTTCGACTTCAAAACGCACGTCGACGCGGCGACCGGTCGTGTCGGCATCAACGATCTGGGACTTGTCGACCCATGCACTGATATGATCTCCGCGGACGATCAGCTTGACCTTGTACCAGCGTTCACGTTCGAACTGCTGAAAAGACGTTGTTTCATTTTCGGAGGCATCCATTCCGTCGAGGCTGGAGATACCGCAAAGACCACCACCCCAGCCCCCCAGAATCAGTGAGCAGTGGCTTTTGCCGATCGGGAAGGTAATGGCCGCAAAGAAGTCACTGCCTTCCTGTCGCATGGCATCAAACTGAACTTCATAGTTTCCGGTGGGCAGATCTTTCCGTTCCGTATGAATTCCCGAAAGATCCTGCCCCTGAGTAATCACAATCTCTCCCTTCTCCACAAGGACTTCACCTTCCCCGCCGAAGTTGGTGACTTTCCACCCTTTCAGGTCCTTGCCATTGAACAGTGGCATCCATTTTCCCGCTGCTGCATCGTCGCTGGAAGTTTTTTTTGCAGGTTCATCCGCCAGGCCGGCGTGCATAAGCAGGAACAGGCTCAACAAAGCTGTGATGCAGCGAGTGGCAAAGAATTTCATAGCGGTTCATCCGGGCAGAGAGAAGATTTGAACAGTAGTCAGTACAGGTTCGCCACCTCATGGCACCGGGAATGTGCGGCAGCAGCGGGACCTCCGGTATTTAGAATACTCAACAACATGCGGTGGACCAACTGAACAGCCGTCGGTGCAGGCGGAGGGCAGGACTGCTGGATGATTGTGAGGAATCGGGAAGGCTGTCGGGGGTGAGTTGTGTCGGGGACCGCAAAAACCCTCTGAAAAGTCCCTTCAGGGCTGTGAGGAATCGTCAGCGGTTATGTCGTAAAGTGTTTTATGAAAGAGGTTTGTGTCAAAAACCGGCTGTCTGATCTCGTCTTGACCCGAAACGGCAATATCTCCTAGAAAACCTGCTGAATCTGCCGGGGCCGCTTTGGCCTCGCAGCAACTGCCGGGTTCATGGTGCGTAAGGATGTCGCAGCAGTGCTCGGTCCTCGAATGATACTCGGGTTAAGGTGTCGGGTTAGACACATGGAATGGACTCCACATCAGAAACGGTCTGCTGAAGCGGCTGCCCGGGCAGATTCGACGTGTTGTCGGCGTGCAGGGTACGCTCTGACGACGCGGTCATTTTGCTGCGTCATCCTGCCGTGTTTGTTTTTCATGGCTGGTTGTCGCGAAGCAAATCATTATTACGCAGAAACCTCCATGTTTGGTGATCGGCTGCCTGATCGTTTCCGACTCACTCAGCAAACAAATGCGCAGGAGGTGGACCTGTCCCGTCTGGCCAGCAGCAGTGGCAGTAGTCAGACCATCAGTGTTGGCGATGTGCTGGAGGTTCAGCTTGCGGCAGGCCTGGGTGAGGGAGATCAGTCTCAGATGGCTGCCCGCGTTCAGTATGACGGCACGATCTGGCTTCCGGACATTGGTGCAGTGCAGGTTGAGGGCGTCGAGCCCCAGACTGCCGAGGGGTTGATTCGGTCGGAGGCTGTGCGGCAGGAGCTGTTCCGCAACCCCACTGTGACCGTCACGGTCAGCTTCAAGAAAACGAATCGGGTGCGAGTCCTCGGTGCTGTGCGAGAGGAGGGTGTTTATGAACTTCCTGCCCACGCCAGCGATGTTGTGTCGGCTCTCGCAGCAGCGGGCGGGCTTGCCGAGGATGCGGGACAGCGGGTGGAAGTTCGAAATCCAGCGGGCTCCAGCATGCTCAGCGAGCAGCCTGAAGTGGGAGGGTCTCCGTTACGCCCGGTTTCTGCTCAGACCATCACACCCATGAGTTCATACACAATTAATTTGAGTACAGCTGCTGAGTCTGCCGGTCAGTCATACATGGTGGAGGATGG
The DNA here is from genome assembly GCA_017859815.1 of Planctomycetota bacterium. Taxonomy (GTDB): domain Bacteria; phylum Planctomycetota; class Planctomycetia; order Planctomycetales; family Planctomycetaceae; genus SXXK01. Next base: position 2,278 of record JAFMMM010000004.1, read on the forward strand.
CGGAGTCGTGATGGTCGAGAAGCGGGATCCGGAACCAATCTACGTTCAGGGACTCGTTCGAACTCCCAATCAGTATGACTATCCAATCGGCAAGGATCTGCGTTTGTTGCAGGCAATTTCTCTGGCCGGCGGGGTGTCTAACCAGCTCGCCGACAAGATTTTTGTGATTCGGCAATTGCCGGGATCTGCGGAACCGCTGCTGATTCAGGTGAGTTATCGGCGGGCGAAACGCAGTCAGGAATCCAATATCCGTTTGGGGCCCGGCGATGTGATTTCTGTGGAACAGACGCCGGGAACAGTGTTCATGGACGCACTGAACATCATTCGCTTTGGGATCAACGGTTCGACGGCATTGTTCTGAAACAGGGTGTAGTCCGGAGCAGGAATCCGGGGCAGGTTTACGAGGCGGCAGGGAGGCCGGCGGTATGTCAGATCCGAGCAGGATCCTGAATTCTGATCAAGACGGGGGATCGGCAGCATCAACGCTGCACACGATCTTTCGTTTTCTGCGCACGGTCAAACTGCGCAGCGGCATTCTGATAGCTTCGATGATTTTCTGTGGAATTCTGGGCGTTGCATATTACGTGACTGCGGATCGCATTTACGAGTCATTTGCATCGCTTTACATCGTTCGTCTGGGAGCCACGGTCAATCAGGATACTCCGGCCAGCAATTCCAGCCCGGCCAACGAGATGCCGACGTTTATTGCGCTGATGTCGGAAGAAGAGGTGATTCTGCGTGCGCTGCAGATTCTGCCCGAAAAATACCGTGATTCAGACCTTGGCGGGGTGGAGCCCCGCTGGTGGGCTGCCACAGTTCAGAGTCGCCTGTCCGCGTCCGCCGACTTCAACACCAATGTTCTGGACATCAGTTACCGCTCCAGAGATCCTCGTGCTGCCGCAGCAATGCTGACCGCGATGCTGGCGGGGTATGAGCACTTCCTGAATGAAACAAATCGAGGCCTCTCCGAGCAGGGACTGCAGACACTGCAGGCTCGACTGCTGACGATCGAGGGAGAGCTTAATGAACTCACCGATGAACGACTTCAGCTCAAACAATCAGCTCCTGAGCTGGTTGATACGGGAGACGGCAATGGCAGCCTGAACGTCATTTCTCGCAACATTGAGCAGTTGACCATGGATTACTCAAAAGCGCAGAAGGATACAGAACAGGCTCAGACGACCATACAGGAACTGCGCCGGGCGATTGAGAATGGCGAGGACATTCTGCAGTTTGCGATGGAAACTCTGGATTCAGCAGGTCGGCAGCTGATTGAGCAGTCCATGGGGCTGGGTACGCAGGACAGCTTTCATATTCAGCGAATCACTCAGGAGCTGCTGAATCTTCAGTCGCAGTTAAACGAGCAGCGGCAGCGTTATGGTGTGAGACATCCGCGAATTCAGTCTCTGGAAACAGAGATCGCAGTCAAGGAGCAGTACCTGCTGCAGTTTCCTGACATGCAGCGACGGAAGACCGAGGAGATGACGCGGACTGTGCTGGCCCCGCGGCTTGTGCAGTATCTGAATCAACACGTTCAGAAAGCGGAGCAGAACCAGCAGGCCATCCTGACGCGACTTGTGGAAGAACAGGGAAAGGCCCAGCGGATTTCACAGACACTCACTCGGCTCGATGATCTGGATCGCAAAATCGATGCACTGTACCAGCAGCAGGCATCGCTGCAGGCTCATGCGGACGGGATTGGTCTGAACAAGGATACGTTCCTGAGTACTCGCGTGGCGAGCCGTCCAACGGTTCCATTGAAGCCTGTTTCCCCGCGACTGCCGATTATTGCCGTGCTGTCGATGATGATGGGCGTCACTCTGGGACTGGCAGCGATCTGGGTGCTCGACATCATGGATGATCGCTTCCGAACACCTGAAGAGCTGAAGCTGCAGCTGGAGACTCAGGTGCTGGCAATGATTCCGCGACTGCGAGAACTGGCAGGGACCGGATTCGAGGCGGTGATGTGCCACAAACAGCCCAACTCGCGGGATGTTGAAGCGTTTCGAGCCTTGCGAACCAGTGTGGATTTTTCGCCGTTGGAGAGCAACCGAATGGTTGTGACCAGTACTGAACCGGGTGATGGGAAGACGACTGTTTCCTCAAACCTGAGTGTGGCGTTCGCCCAGTCCGGCAAACGAACCCTGGTGATTGACGCAGACATGCGGCGGCCGGGGCTCTCAACGTTGCTGGGCTTACGGGATGACGCAGGACTGTCCCGGATTCTGCGAAGTGATGAAGAGCTGGATCAGTCCATTCAGGCCAATCTGCGGCCCACGGAGGTGGAGCGACTTGACGTGATCTCGTGCGGACCGCGGCCCACAAATCCGGCGGAGCTGTTGTCTTCGGAACGCTTCGCCGCGTTACTGTCCTGGGCGGAGACTCGCTATCAGCAAATTGTGATCGATGCTCCGCCGATTCTGGCTGTGAGTGATCCGGCGATTGTCGGACGGCTGGTGGATTCGGTGGTTCTTGTTGTTCGTCCGGACAAGGATCGCCGGCGGATGGTGATTCGTGCAGCTGAGACGCTGCGCACACTGGGATGTTCCCTGCTGGGAGTTGTTGTCAATCATCTCAGTACCTCGGAAGCCGGTGGCTATGGCTACGGCTACGGATACGGGTATGGCTATGGCTACGGCCATGATCAGGATCAGGATGAAAACACCGAGCAGGCTGCGTCTACCGGACTGTATGCGTTGTCACTCGGGCAGGATCGAGCAGAAACCGCAGATCATTCGACGTCTCGAGCGGCCTGACGAGTGATTGCCGACGGGCTCGGATTACAGGTAGTGTCATGGTCACAAAATCCGGTCGAACATCGCGGTCATTCACGGCCGGAGGAGAATCGTCGCTGCTCCGCCGGAAGCTGTTGAGCCGCCCTCTGTTGCTGAATCTCACCGACCTGTTGCTGTTTGTTCTGGTTTCAGCTCTGCCGTTTGTCATGGGTGGACGAGAAGCACCCGGTCACTGGCTGCTGGTCAGCGGCTCGCTGCTGCTGGGCGCTGTCTGGTGTTTGTACAGCGGCATCCATGGTGGACGACTTCGACTGATCGGTCTGGAGCCGCTGTTGCTGCTGGGGCTGCTGCTGGTCTGGTTTCAGACGCAGGCTCAGCCAGCGGAACTGCTGAGGCAGGTGTCCCCGGAAACCGAATACCTCACCCCTGCCTGGGCTGAGACTCAGCTTGATTCGGGTACTGTCGGCTGGTCCACCATCAGCTTTATTCCGGCTGAAACGAGACATGGTTTTCTGATTCTGCTGGCGTATGGCATTTTTGGAGCCGTGCTGGCGCAGCGGTTGCGGACAGAAAGTGACTGCCATGTGTTGTTTCGCCTGATTGGTCTGAGTGGTTTGATGATGGCGGCATTTGCGGCGGCACAGCTGATGCTGACCAACGGCAGATTCTTCTGGTTCTACGAACATCCTTTCACAGATACGAGTACGGTGCTGAAGGGAGCATTCACGAATCGGAATCACTTTGCTCAGTATCTGTCACTGGCGCTTGCGCCGTTGCTGTGGTGGTCATTTTCGCTTCGACGCAAAGCCTCGCTGCGACCCATGCCGGGAACTCAGCGCAGTGCTCGCCCCGGCGTTGAATCCAATTCCGCGATACAGACAAGTCCGTGGGCGATCCTGTTGATCGCATCGGCGGCCGCGCTGCTGGTGTGTTCAATGCTGTCGCTGTCTCGCGGCGGGATGGTTTCAACGGCCTGCGTGTGTGGAACCCTTTTCCTGCTGCTGTGGCGTCAGGGTCAGGTGACATCGACTCTGGCAATGGCAATGCTTCTGCTGGGCGGGCTGGCGGTTACTGCAATGATGCTTCCCGGCAGTCAGAGTGTGGAGCGGAGGGTTTCACAGCTTGCATCGCTGGACGCGGATCACATCGACAGTCTGAATGCGCGGCGTTCAATCTGGGATGCAGACCTGCGGGCAATCCGGAAGTTTCCCTGGCTGGGAACGGGCATCGGCTCCCATCGATTTGTCTACGGGGTTTACATGGAGAACCTCGCGGAGTTCCGCAAATTCGTATTCTCGCATGCAGAGAGCAGTTACATCCATCTGGCACTTGAGGGCGGGCTGGCGAGCCTTGGCCTGCTTGGCGTCGGTCTGTTATTGCTGGTTCTGCGTCAGCTTGTTTTTGCTCTGCGAGACCGCACGAATCGTGCCGCCGCTGTTGCCGTGACTCTGGCAGCGATACTGGGCGGAATAGTTCATGCCTGTGCCGATTTTATCTGGTACGTCCCCGCGATTGTGATCACCACAACAGCGTTGGCCGTGGCAGGTCTGAGAATGATCGGAGGGTTTTCGGAAACAGCCGGAATCCCGTGCCCTCGCCCGGTCTGGTTAAGCGGAGGCATTGGCTGTCTGCTGTTGTTGGGAATGGTTCAGCAGGATCTGTGGCAGCGAATGAAGTCGGAGCATTTTTACTTCCGTTACCTGATTTCACTGCGTCAGGATCGCGACGCAAAACAGGTTGATCAGGACGCAGCGGACGCCGAGGCGACGAGGCTGGCGAGTGCTCGATTTGCTTCCGACACCAGCACTTCAGCACTGCCTGCTGCGGAGGACTGGGCGCGGATTGAAAGTCAGTTTGAATCGCCGTCCGGAACCGGCGGTTCGGGCGAAGAGTCCGATGACGCAGGATCGTCGGTGTTGTCCGGGCAGCCGCTTGTGCGGTCAGAAGCGGAAGTGCTGCAGCATCAGTTCTCCCTGCTGACTCGTGCCTGGAAAGCGAATCCGCAGAATGTGGAAGTCTGCCTGCATTTATCTCGACGGTCTTTGGATCTGTTTGAGGAACTGCAGCAAAATGCGGACAACCCTTTGCCACTGATCCAGATTCGTGATGCAGTCAGGGCATCAGAGTTTGCAGATCACGCTCAGTTGTCAGACTTTCTGGACAGAGCATTTGGTGAGAACTTTCAGCTGGTGCGTTTTTCAGATTCGATGGCACGCCGAGCCCTCGGGTTGTGTCCGCTGTTGCCCAAAGGTTATCGGGCTTTGATTCAGACCGGGTTCATTCACGACCACACGGAGAGCGCTCGCGACAGGATGATGGCACAGGCCATGCGGCTGGGAAAACATGACCCGGCGATTCGACTGTCGATCGGGCAGGCGCTGTTTTTTAGTGGCCAGTCCGAGGAGGCTCAGAAACAGTTTCAGATCGTTTTTCATTCCACGCAGGACATGCGACGTGAAATGCTGAAACGTCTGGCCGGGGGATTTCCGGCCGAACTGGTGCTGCAGACATATGAGCCGAATCTAAGCGAGGCTGCAGACGTGATGGATGTGTATTCGGGGCTTGGGCGGACTGCGGACTTTACTCAGCTGGTCACTTTTGTGATGCAGCAAACAGTGTTTCTTTCATCGCCTGATGGTGGTGACAGGATCGCGGAAGCAGAAGCTGCGAATCCCGATGAGTTGCTGGAAGTTCTGATGCATGCTTATCGGCTGGCAGACCGACTTGGTGCCGATCAGGAGAGTGAGCTGTTGTTGCGGCGGGCGATCGTGGTCAGCTCAACAGCAGAAGCTCCGCGGCGCGGACTGGGTTTGCTGATGATGGACCAGGAGCGGTATGAAGAGGCGGAAGCGATGTTTGCGCAGTGTTACGAGCTGTCTCCCGGGGACGTCAAGCTGGAAGAGTTGCGGCGGGAATGTCGTCGACTGTATCTGCAGCAGCAGCGAACTCTGCGAACGGTTTCCTCGTCGCAATCCGCGCCAATCCCGGAGTGACTTTGGGTCCTGACGAGGCCGCCCATCGTGTCCTGCTTGCCGGCGGGATTCGTTTTCCTCAGCGATTTTCCGGATTCTGATGCGGAATATCATGACGCCTTGCGTTTAAATGCCTGACAGGAATGTCGCCAGGCCGCAGGACATCGCAGCAGAAAACTCCCGCAGTGAATCAGACTGAGCAAATTCACAGACTGCGGACGTCGGGGAAACAGGGCTATGGAACCGGAAAAAGAGAATCTGCACTTTCAGATTCAGCAACTCCGGCACATTCGCAGTGAGGTCAGCCAGTGTCAGCAGCGAATGCGGCAGATCCGCGAGGAGCTGCAGGTACTGGAGGAGGAAGAGCAGTCTTCTTTTGCACAGTTAAGCGAGAGACTGGATCAGCAACAGGATCAGGTTCTCTGCGAAGTTCAGGATCAGCATTCGGCTCGGGTGCAGCAGATTCAGGAGCAGCTGGAGCAGGATCTGGATGCCTGTCACCGGCGGTTCTCTCAGCAGCAGGGTCAGCAGTCGGCACAATACCAGCAGGAACGCTCCGCAAGTCAGGCACAGCTGGATGGCGAGTTGTGGGTTCTGCGATCTGTCTGCGACGAATCGAGGGATGACAGCCCCACCAGTGAAGCCGCCCGTGCTCGGGAAAAGCTGGAAAATCGCGAATCAACAATTCGCCAGCGCCAGCAGGATCTGAAAGATCGACTGGCGCTGCAGCATGACTATCTGAAGTCCTGTCATGCTCGTGTTGATCCGGAGCTTCCGGCAGCCAGTGTTTCCGCTCCTTCCAGTGAGGCGGCGCGGGAAAAAATCCATTCGCTGCTCGATGACAGCTTCAGTTTGTCCGGCGAGATTGACGCGATGAACCTGCCACAGTGGGTGCAGGGAATGCGAGTCCTGCTGATTCCACTGCTGTTGTTTGTTTGCATTGTGATTCCGGTCACTCTGGTGCGCGCCGATCCGCAGTCCTATCTGGATCCGAGCAGGGGAGAACCGGACTGGGAGTGGTTGGGTGTGTCAGCTCTGATCGGGGCGGCTGTTTCTTTCCTGTTCACGCTGGTCACCGTATTGACGGTTCAGGGCAGGCTTCGTCGTCGCGTGGAAGAGATGAAGCAGAATGCAGCGGATATCGCCGCACTCCAGAAGTACTGGAACAAACAAAGCTGGAAGCAGCAGCTGGTGCTCGAAGAGCGCGCTGAAAAATGGCTGGCAGAGCTGGAGCAAAGTCGGGAGCGGAAAGCAGCCCGAATGACCGAGGAAACGGAGCAGCAGCTGGCAGTATTGCAGCAGCAGCATGAAGAGCGGGTTCGCGAGCTGACTTTGGAAGAGCAGCAGCAATTGCAGTTGCTGGAAGAGTCAGCGTCGGAAGCCGTCTGCGAGGCAGAAGAGCAGCGCGACCGGCAGTTTGCAGAGATTCGAGGTGAGACTTCGCAGCACGCAGCGGCAGAAAGCGAAGAGCTTCAGAAACAGGGCGGCGTGCGACGCCAGGCGTTGCTGCAGGAGCTCGCGAAACTTCGTTCAGACTGTGAATCGCATCTGGGTGCAGCCCGACTGATTGCCGCCGCTGCCAGCGAGCAGCGATTGCCGACTGCATTTTCCGAAGGATCCCGCTGGGAGCCACCATCCGTTTTGCCGTCTGTCATTGAAGCTGGCCGGCTGACCGTGGGGTTTCCCGCAAGGCCTGAATCCCCTGATTCGGAGCTGCTTCACTTTGAAATGCCGGGCCTGCTGCAATTCCCACGGGATCTTTCGCTGGTTGTCAGACACGATGCTGCCGGCCGCGAGACCGCGGTGGATTTTCTGCGGGTGATGCTGCTGCGTATTCTGACAACGATGATTCCGGGGCGTGTTCAGTTCACACTGATCGACCCGATCGGTTTGGGGCAGAGTTTCTCTGCGATGATGCATCTGGCCGATTTTGATGAATTAATGATCGGTAATCGGATCTGGACAGAGTCCGGTCAGATTCGTGAGCGTTTGCAGAAAGTCACCGAGCACATGGAAAGTGTGTTCCAGACGTACTTGCGCAGCGAATATGAGACGATCGAGGAATACAACGCGGCGGCGGGAGAAGTTGCCGAGCCCTTTCATTTCGTCGTCATTGCCGGCTTTCCGACCGGATTCACCGAGGAGGCTGCACGACATCTGACCAGCATTCTCACCAGTGGACCTCGATGTGGTGTTCATGCTCTGGTCGCGTGGTCACCCGAACAGCCGGTGCCGCGTTCGTTCAGTCCCGACGACCTGGTCGCCAGTTGTGCGGGGTTTTCGGTGGTGTCGGGCCGGGTGATTCCCGATGTCCTGCTGAATGCGGAAACGACACCCATGCCGGGAGAGGTGCAGTGGTCACCTGCGGTGTCGCCGGAATCGTCAGTTTATGTTGAACAGGTGCGGGCTGTTGGTGATCAGTCCCGCGATGCCCGCCGTGTGGAAGTATCGTTTTCGCGGATCGCCCCACAGCCCCGCGAAATCTGGACACAGTCGTCTGCCTCCGGAATTGACTTGCCTGTTGGGCGTGCCGGAGCAGCACGACTGCAGTATCTCAGGCTTGGTCGCGGGACCAGTCAACACGTGTTGATCGCCGGCAAGACGGGTTCCGGCAAATCCACATTGATGCACATCCTGGTCACCAATCTTGCTTTGATGTACAGCCCGGAGGAGGTTCGGTTCTGTCTGGTTGACTTTAAGAAGGGCGTGGAGTTCCGCGCATATTCTTCGTGCCGGCTTCCTCATGCTGATGTGATCGCGATCGAAAGTGACCGTGAGTTTGGATTGAGCGTTCTGGAGAGACTCGACCGTGTCCTGCAGGAGCGTGGAGAACTCTACCGGGCCCGTGGGGTGCAGGACGTCGCCGCTTTTCGCCGACAGTATCCGGACGAGCCACTCCCGCGGCTGGTGCTGTTGATCGACGAGTTCCAGGAGTTCTTCACGATTGAAGACCGCGTTTCATCGCAGGCGGCCCTGCTGCTGGACCGTTTGATTCGGCAGGGTCGAGCATTTGGGATGCATGTGATTCTTGGATCACAGACTCTGGGTGGGGCCTACTCCCTGGCTCGCAGCACGCTGGGCCAGGTTGCAGTTCGTATCGCGTTGCAGTGCAGCGAAAGCGATGCTCATCTGATTTTGAGTGAAGACAACTCGGCCGCGCGGCTGCTGACCCGTCCCGGCGAGGCGATCTACAACGATGCAAACGGGCTGGTGGAAGGTAATCACCTGTTTCAGGTTGCCTGGCTGGAGGATGCGCAACGTGACGACCTGTTGATGCCGTTGCAGCAGCGCGCTGACGAAGCCGGATTCACGCTTCGGCCGCCGACCGTTTTTGAAGGAAATATTCCACCGCGGCTGGAGGCTTGTGAGCAACTGGCTGCCTGGTGGCAGGCAGGCTGCCCGGAGGTGGCAGAGCGTTTGCCGCTGTGGTTGGGAGCACCGGTCGCGATTGCTGATCCTGTGCAGTTGAATTTCGAATCATCAGCGGGCCGTAATCTGCTGATTGTGGGGCAGGAGTCCGAGGCTGCCGATGCAATTCTGGGGTCTGTGCTGGTCAGTTGCGGCGCGGCCGCAGAACACGCGGAGGCGATTCTGCTCCATGATGGCCGCGACAGCAAATCGACTGAGCAACTGCATGCACTGGCAGAAGCGTTCTCGACAGGGGTACGCAGGTCGGCAGTGGCAGAGGCAGACTCGCTCATTGGCGAACTTGCCGAAGAACTCGCTGTGCGAGAGAGCGATTCTGCGTCGCCGCATCGCCGGCGGGTCCTCTTGTGCATTCGAAACCTCGGACTGTTTGGATCTCTCCGGCGACGTGAGGACGACTTTGGCTTTGGTGGCTTTGGCACAGAGAAGGAGCCTGAGACCAGTGACCACTTTGCGGACCTGGTTCGTCGTGGTCCGCAGGTGGGAATTCATGTGATCATCTGGGCGGACAGCTTCAGTAATGTCACGCGCTGGCTGTCTGGTGCCATGCTGAAGGAATTCGATACCCGTGTCGCATTCCGGCTGAACCAGACAGACTCCGCCAGTCTGATTGACACCGCGGCCGCCGCCCACAACGGCCCTGGTCGAGCAATCATCTATCGGGATCAGACCGGTGAGGCGACTCGTTTTCGTCCGTGGCAAATGCCTGACGCTGATCGGGTCGTAGCCGTCGGTGGTTCTTCGGCGTCACCGGAAGCAGGTTCTGTGGATCAGGCGGATGAGTTGGAGGAGCCCGGAGAAATGCCGGATATCGACGACCTGATTATCGAATAACAGGCCACAGCCGAAGCGGATCGGTCAGCAGGGTCTGCCTGCCGCGAACATTGCGATTGCAGCCAGCGTGCGGCGTTCAGGCCCGTCTGGAAAGTGCTGCAGACAGTCGATCGCCCGATGTGCCAATCGCTCCGCAGAACGCGATGCAGAATCCAGTCCTGCCCGAATTGCAGGACAGTCCTGTGCGGTTGCTTCGGGTTGCTCTGACGAATGTTCGAGAAACTCCAGCAGTTGCTTTCGTTCCGATTCATTTCCCAGTCGCAGTGCTCGCAAAACAGGCAGGGTCAGCCGGTTATTCTGCAGATCGTTGCGGGAGTCTTTCCCGGTTCGCTCAGCGTTTGCGGTCAGGTCCAGAACATCATCTGCAATCTGGAATGCCATCCCAACTCGAGCCCCGAACAGACTGAGAAGCCGCTGTGACTTTTCTGGAAGCCCGGAGGCCCTGGCACCAAGACGGCAGCTGACGGCGAACAGGTGCCCTGTTTTTCCGTAGATGATTCGGAAGTAATCGCGCTCTGAGCGAGAGTGTTCCAGTCGTGCTGCGACTTGATTCAGTTCCCCTTCGCAGGTCCGGTTGGTGGCATGGCCGATCAGACGACAGGCCTCGGCATCACCGCTGGTCGCAGCGAGGGTGAAAGCCTGAGAGAACAAATAGTCCCCGAACAGGACGCTGGTTTCTGTATTCCAGCGGCGGTGTACGGTGGACACATGCCGCCGAATGTCTGCATCATCAATCACATCATCGTGAACCAGCGTGGCGGCATGAATCATCTCAACCACTGCAGCGAACCGCCGCGCTTGCTGTGTCGACGCTGCTGTTTGTGCACTCAGGCGGGCAGACAGAAGCGTCAGGATTGGGCGTATTTGCTTGCCGCGAAAACGGCTGGCGTGGTCGGCCACATCCTGAATGAATCCGCTGCGGTTGCGAAACTGCTGCTTCAGGCAGTCCCGCACAGCCACAAGCTCGTCCCGCAGGAGACTTGAGATCTGCTGTTTAAGCGCATCGCTGGAAGGGCTGATGGCAGTCATCTGAAGGCCTGTATCGCAACAAAACTGACGCAGTTGCCACAGGTTCCCGGGTGACGATCAGGAGTGAGACTCCGCTGCATTCCACTCGCCTGAACGACCACCAGACTTGGTGAGCAGCCTGATGCCGCTGATCTGCATCCCCTTATCGGCGGACTTGCACATGTCGTAGATGGTCAGGCAGGTTATGGATACTGCAGTCAGAGCCTCCATCTCTACGCCGGTCCGAGCCGAAGTGGAAACCGAAGAACGAACAACGATCTGCCCAGCGGACGGAAATGAAAAATCCAAACCAATCCCGTCGAGGGGCAGCTGGTGACACAGCGGAATCAGGCTGAAAGTCTGCTTTGCGGCCTGAATACCGGCAATTCGGGCAACTTCGAGAACGTTTCCTTTCTGAAAGTTGCCCTCGGTGATCATCCGCAAAGTCTCCTCGCGCATTAACACACAACCTTCGGCTGTGGCAATTCGTCGAGTGACCCCTTTTTCGCCAACATCCACCATGCGGACTTCACCGTCCTCATTCAGATGAGAAAAGTCCGGCATTGTCGCATCCTTGTGCAGTGCTTTTCGGCACGGTTGGACTGATTATTCAATTCCCTGAGCGGCCAGCCATCGTTCGGCGTCCAACGCAGAAGAGCAACCTGTTCCGGCGGCAGTAACTGCCTGGCGGTAGTAGTCGTCGGCGACGTCCCCGGAGGCAAAGATTCCCTCCACACTGGTCATTGTTCGATGGGGAGTTGTCCAGATCAGGTAACCCTTTTCGTTGGTCTGCAGTTGTCCCTTGAGGAATTCGGTGTTCGGAGTGTGGCCAATTGCCGCAAAATAGCCTGTGGCCTCGACCACTTCGGACTGATCAGCGTCGTCTGTATTGCGAATCCGCACGCCTGTGACGCCCTTCTGGTCGTCGCCCAGCACCTCGTCAACCACGGAGTTCCATTTCACCTGAATCTTCGGGTTATTGAGTGCCCGTTCCGCCATGATGCGGCTGGCGCGGAATGAGTCACGACGGTGAACGATGTAGACCACGGAGGCGAACTTCGTGAGGAAAGTGGCTTCCTCCATCGCGCTGTCGCCACCTCCGACCACCACCACCGGCTGATTTCGGAATCTGGGCAGTGCGCCATCACAAACGGCACACGCTGAAACACCCATATTCTTAAATCGCTCTTCCGACGGGAGACCCAAATAATTCGCCCGCGCTCCGGTCGCGATAATGACGGCATGGGAAGTGATTTCTGCTCCGGACAGAGTCTTCATCTTGAACGGGCGTTCAGATGTGTCCACAGAGACAATATCGTCGGTCACGATCCGAGCGCCAAAGTTCGCGGCCTGCTGCCGCATCAGCTCCATCAGTTCCGGTCCACTGACGCCGTGTTTTTGGTGCGGTGCCATGTACCGTCGTTTGTCATCATCGATGGATGAATCGAGGTAGGCGGTCATATCCCCTGACGGAAAACCGGGGAAGTTTTCCACTTCGGTGGTTTGGGAGAGTTGTCCCAGCGGCAGGGTTCCTTTGAGACGATTCTCTTCGGTTTCAGCCCCTTCATAAACGACGGGCTGCAGTTCGGCTCGTGCTGCGTAGATGGCAGCTGTCCATCCTGCGGGACCTGATCCGATAATGGTCACCTTTTCGGTCATTTGAAGTCTGCTTTATTCCGGGGTTTTGAGTGTGAAAGGGAAGGTTTCCGAGCCGTCACCGTGGAATTCGAGATGGCCGTCACAATAACGAAGCCGCGAAAGCTGCTCAATCGACCGAGGCAGAACCGTTGAACGTTCTCTGTGAAGCAGGGACAGTCTGTTCCGGTGTTTCCCATGGAATCCTCGACGACGCTCACAGCCCCTGTTGCAATCGGTTTTTTTCCAGCTAGCCTTGCGTTTTCAGGCGTATGCGTCCGGGCACAGACGGCCCCGACAGCATGGTGATCGCGGACTTTTTTGGAAAGCTTCCACGGGATGATAAGAACGCTGTTGCTCGTTTTCGGCTTTATTCTCTGTTTGCCGCAGGCGGTTTCCCGGGCACAGGAACAACAGCCCACGGCAGGATCGGCAACAGACCGTCCTATCCGAGCGTTATTAGTGACGGGAGGCTGTTGCCACGATTACGAGCGGCAAAAGCGGATCATCACGCGCGGCACCAGTGCTCGAACGGATATTGTCTGGACGGTGGCCCACCAGGGCGGAACAACAACGGATACAAAGATCCCGCTGTACCACAACGCAGATTGGGCAGACGGCTTTGACATTGTGATCCACAACGAGTGTTTTGCGGGGGTCGGGGACAAGGAATTCGTTGACGGGATCCTGCGGCCTCACCGTGAAGGGTTGCCCGCCGTGTTAATTCACTGTGGCATGCACAGTTACCGTACCGGCGACGACCGTTGGTTTGAATTCTGTGGCGTGCAGTCACCTGGCCACGGTCCTCATTATTCCTACCAGATCAACAGCGTGCAGCCTGAGCACCCGATCATGGCGGGTTTTGGGGATCGCTTCGTGGTTCCCAGGGGCGAGCTGTACCACTCTGTTCGAGTGTTTGATTCGGCGACTCCGCTGGCAGTGGCGAAGCGGCGTGACACCAACGATCCTCAGGTCTGCGTGTGGACCAACGACTACCACGGGACACGGGTCTTTGCGACCACTGTCGGTCACTACAATGAGACAATGGTGGAGACCACCTGGCTGGACATGCTGACACGAGGCATTCTGTGGGCGGTTGGACGTGATGTGGAGACGCATTTTCGTCCGGTGACAGCGGAAGAGGATCAGCAAACTCGGGCGCTTGCGGTTGCCGAGGTTGAGCAGTCCACGGTGGTGCTAACGCAGGGTTGCTGTGGCGAAGGCAATCTGGCTTTTGAGCGAAAAGTGACGGCCAGCAGCGAAGAGACACCCAAAAAGAATTTTGCTCCACTGGCTGTCGACGGGCGACTGGACACACGCTGGTGTGCTGCCGGCCCACAGAGTGGTGAGACACTGACTGTGGACATGGGTGCTGCTCAGTCGCTCAGAAATATCCGTATTCACTGGGAGCAGCCGAAAGCCGCCTATCGATATTTGCTGGAGTCGTCTGCAGACGGCACTGACTGGAAAGTGCTGGCAGATCAGACAAAGAACAAGAAGCCGAACTCTGTTTCCGTTGACGCTGTTGAGGCGGACGGTGTTCGCTTTTTGCGAATTACATTTGCCGGCTCAAGTGGTGGGTGGGGCAGCATCCGGGAAGTGGAAGCTTATGACGGCGAACTGCCCCCGCTTCCGCAAGGCCTGTCTGCCGATGGCGAATTGGCAGCGGGTGTTGCCGATGTGACGGCGCCGGAGGGTTTTGAGGTGTCGCTGTTTGCGGCGCCTCCGGAGGTGAGTTACCCGGTCTGCATCACCACGTCGGTTGCCGGCGAGGTCTTTGTGGGGATTGACGAACAGGGCTCGCTGGGGAAAGACCCTGGCCGTGGCAAGGTGGTCCGCTGCATTGACACCGACGGGGACGGCCGAGCCGATCAGTTCAATGAATTTGCCAAAATGGATCACCCTCGCGGTCTGATCTACGACAATGGTTCATTGTGGGTCCTGCATCCGCCTTTGCTCAGCGTATTTCGTGATACGGACGGGGATGGGACTGCAGACGAAAGCGAAGTCTTGATCGAGGGGATCAGTACGGAAGAAGTCGACAAGCGAGGAGCAGATCACACTACCAACGGTATTCGCCGCGGCATCGACGGCTGGATTTACATCGCTGTTGGGGACTTCGGCTTTAAGCATGCCGTGGGCAAAGACGGAACAGTACTTAGCCGCCGTGGTGGCGGAGTGGTGCGGGTGCGGCCGGACGGCACCGAGATGGAAGTCTTCAGCTGGGGGCAGCGAAATATCGTTGACGTGGCCGTTGATCCGCGGATGAATCTGTTCACTCGCGATAACACCAACGACGGTGGTGGCTGGGACATCCGACTGTCTCATGTGATGCAGACAGCCGACTACGGCTATCCATCCCGGTATATCAACTTCACTCAGGAGATTATGCCACCCCTTGCCGATTACGGCGGCGGATCCGGCTGTGGCGTCGTGTATGTCAGCGACGCGCGGTGGCCCGGTCAGTGGGGAGACATGTTGTTGACCTGTGACTGGGGTCGCAGCCAGGTCTTCAGCCATGTTCTGCCCGCTCACGGGCCGACCTTTGATGCTCAGCAGGACAGCTTCCTGAAGATTCCTCGTCCGACCGACGCAGACCTTGATGCCAGTGGTCGGTTGTTTGTGACCAGCTGGAAAAATGGTGGCTTCAAGTTTGAACGTCCGGACGTGGGATTTGTCGCTCAAATTCTCCCACGGAATTACACACCGCGTCCCGGTCCGGTTCCGTCAGAGCAGGACGACGCATCTCTGGTGGCTTTGCTGGGGCATCCATCGGATGCTTTCAGACAGGCGGTGCAGCAGGAGATCCTGCGTCGCAAGTCCATCAGCGGTGGTCAGCTGCTGGCGGCCGCGCTCGATTCGACCATCGCTCTGGACGGTCGAATTGCCGCGGTGTGGACGTTGCGTCAAAAAGATCTGCCAGCCTTTTCCGGCGGATTTGCACAGTTGATTAATCGTGCGGAACTGCGGGAACACGCAGTGCGAGCGGCAGGTGATCGTCGCAGTCAGATTCCCAAAAATCTGATCGGTCCGGTGTTTGCCCGACTGGATGACGGTGATCCTCGCGTTCGCAGTGCCGCCATTGTCGCGATTGCTCGCATGGGTGAGCAACGCGCTGCCAAACAGCTTTTGAAGTTGACGGAACGCACCGAGCCTGCACCGGAAATGGAGGGTGATGCATGGCGTTTTCCGGATACTGGCCGCGTGATTCCGCACCTTGCCGTCAAGGCGCTTGTGGATCTTCAGGCTGTGGAGGAGTCACTGTCTGCGGTTGGTGGCCCACACCATGCCGGTGCACTGCAGGCACTGCAGGCCATGCACACTCCGCGGGCTGTGGACGGACTGTTTGCACTGCTGAGTCGCACGTTTGACTCCTCAGCGCGTGGCGAATTGTTGACAGTTCTGATGCGGCTGTATCACCAGGAGGGGCAATTCGTTGACGACAGTCCCAAGTGGTGGGGGACTCGACCTGACACGACGGGACCATATTACGATCGGCAGGAGTGGTCAGAGACGGAGCGGATCGGTTCCGCGCTTCAGATTGCTTTGAACGAGTCTGACGAAGCCCTGCGAGCCATGTTGCTGGAGCAACTGAAGCGTCACGTCGTTCGACTGGACGGCGCGGCCGCCAGTGTTGCGATGCAGGAGCCCGACAAGGCCATCAGTATCCCGCAGCCGGACCCTGCCAATCCGAATCTGATTGCGAATTTGGACTACGCAGAGGTGCTGCAGCGAACACTGGCGGTGAAGAGTGGTGATGCTGAAAGTGGAGCGAAGCTGTTCCGCCAGCAGTCCTGCATTAATTGCCATACCTACGCCAATGGTCAGCAGCCTCGCGGGCCACATCTCGTGGACATTGGTCGCCGTTACAAACCCGCGGAGCTTGTGGAGTCGATTGTTGATCCCGGCAAACGCATTGCTCAGGGATTTGACACCTGGGCGTTTGCGATGGCCAGCGGGAAGATCTACACGGGGTTCGTCGTTCTGGAGAGTGCCGAAACGGTCACTCTGCGGGATGCGACCGGGATTGCAGTCAACCTGATCCAGGACGATATTGACGACCGTGTCAAGCAGGAGTTGTCGATGATGCCGAAGGGCATCGTGGGCAACCTGACCCCGGAGCAGCTGGCAGATCTGCTGGCCTATTTGCAGACGCTGCATTAACTGCGGCGTGCCGCGGATCTGAAGACTGACGCTGGCAGTTTGCCTGACGGCCAGGATCGGGGTCACCCGGTGTGCCGTCTGCCGCTGCTGGGGTTTTTTCAGATGCACGGGCCTTCCGAAAGGAGTCATGTTTGTGAGTCGCCTTCTGTCGCGTTCGCGTTTGCAGTCATTGCCGCCGCAACCGCCGGGGCGTGCCCCTGGCTGGGTTGGGGTTTCTCGTGGCGCGGCGCTGGGGATTGGGCTGTTGTGTCTGATGAACCTCGCGGAGCAATTTGCAGCAGGATCGAGGTCACGCGAGGTCTGGCTGTATTCTTCGGACATGTTACCCGACGAGATTTCTCGCGGGCTGCTGGCCTTGTGCGTGCCGTCAATGTTTCTGTTCTGTATTCGTCCGGCTCTGCCGGCGTTTTTGAAGCTGACCTGTGTGCTGACGCTGGCCCTGCCCGGTTTTTTTTGCGTGCAGGAGGTCATGGCAGCGAGACAGATGGTCGTTGACGAGACGGTTCACTATGCCCTGCTGTCACGACCGATTGGCGTGTTGATGAGTCTTTCGGTTGCTGCCGTGGGAGTTTTCCTTGGGAACACCGGTCTCGCTCGTGGCCGATCATCATTGCTGACAATTGTGTTCATTGCGGCTTTCACAATTTGCACGTTCCCTTTGCTGGAGATTCAGACGACGGGTTTCAGTCTGCTGGCCGGCGAGGAGGAACGGGCAGACATTGTCATTGTGCCAACCGGTGGTGGCGGATCCGGACCTCGTGCAGATCTGGTCGAAGATCGCATTCGAACTGCGTCGGAGATCGTGCAGCGGACCGATGGTGGGCGGTTGTTGCTGCTGTTGTCTGCGGAGATGGGTATGCAGCCGGACGCGGAGAGTTTGCGTTCGCTGGCACTCGACAGCGGACTGGCGGATCAGCAGGTTTCGATGATCGAAGTGGAGTCCGAGATGGGACGGTGGCTCAAGCCCGCAACGACAGCGGCGGCGCCGGGAGAGCGCTGCCTGATTGTTGCGCACTGGTACCAGCTCGCTCGACTGAAGAGGCTTGTGCAGCGAGGACCGGTAGAGATTCAGCTTCGACCGGCCATTCAGCGGCACGCGATATCCGGACAGAATCTGATTGTGCTGCGGGAATCGCGACTGCTGCTTGGGGAGATGGCGGCGCCGTTGCTGAGCTTCCTGTCCACGATGCGACTGCCGTCGGAAACAGACCTGCCTGATCCATTTGGTGAGCCGGAGGCAGGTGCTGCTGACGAGGATCTTGACAGTCTGTTTGAAACGATCAGCGAAGAACAGACAGCGGCTGACCGCGGGAAGTCTGACAAACCTTCCGCGTTGAATCGGTCGGAATTGCAACCCGGAATCCCGCTCGTAGAATGAGTTTTCGCCTGCAGCACGCCGGTGATCCGCGTCATTAGGTTGGGAAGTGTTGATGGACGAAGCGATTCGCAAAGCGAGTGTACTCATCGAAGCCCTGGGCTGGATCCAGCGGTTTCGGGGTCGTTACGTCGTTGTCAAGCTGGGCGGCAGTACGCTTGATGATGTTGCCGCAGTGGACAGCTTACTGACGGACGTGGCTTTCATGGCATCTGTCGGGATGCGTCCGGTGATTGTTCATGGTGGCGGCAAGGCGATTTCAGCGGCAATGTCGCAGGCTGGTATTTCACCACGGTTTGTCGCTGGGCGACGATACACAGACCCGGAAACGCTGCGGATCGCTGCGCGGGTCCTTGCCGAGCAGATCACGAAGTCGATCGTGGGACGCATTCAGGGAACAGGCTGCAAGGCCGCTGGCCTGCATTTTGGGACAGAGAACACACTCACCGCAGAAAAGTTGGTCCTGCACGGCGACGAGGGAGAGACAATAGACCTCGGACACGTGGGGAGGGTGACAGCGGTGAATACGGAGGTGATTGCTCGAGTGTGTTCAACCGGCGCCATTCCCGTGATTCCCAGTATTGCATTGAGTGATGTTGGTCACCAGCTGAATGTCAACGCAGACACGGCTGCAGCCGCTGTGGCACGAAGTTTGGGGGCGGAAAAGCTAATTTTCCTCAGTGATATTCCGGGCATTCTGACCGATCTGACCGATCCCGGCAGTCGCCTTTCTCACGTTACGGTCGGAGAGGTGCGTGAACTGATTTCCTGTGGCACGATTGCCGGTGGCATGGTACCGAAAGTGGAAGCGGCTCTTGATTCTCTTGCGGCCGGAGTCAGCAAAGTTCACATTGTGGACGCTTCGATGCCGCATTCGGTGTTATTGGAGATTTATTCCGATACCGGAGTTGGCACCGAGATCGTTCCCTGAAACTCAAAGTCCGGGAACTCCTGAAGTGTTAGTTCTGTGACTGCAGGAAAAGGATCAACAAGGCTGTGAGTCGGTGTTGGTTGCGTGCGGGTCAGGCAGACAGCATGGGCATACCAGGAGTGCAGAGTCCGGTGCGGCAGAGAGTGTGTTGTGGTTTTGAAATCAAGACATGGAGCATGAGCAGATGACCGTAGGCAGTGCGTCAACGATTGAAACCTTTGACAGGTGGGTCATCCCCAATTATCGGCGTTATCCTGTGGCACTGGTCCGCGGCGAGGGATCACAGGTGTGGGACGCGGACGGTCGCAGTTACCTCGATATGTTTCCGGGCTGGGGCTGCAATGTGCTGGGATACTCGCCGCCCCAGCTTGTGAAGGCGATTCAGGAGCAGGCGGCTCGCCTGATTCATGTGCCGAACACGTGGTACATCGAACAGCAGGGTGAGTTTGCGGAGTTTCTGTGCAGCCGTAGTTTTGGGCGGGCATTCTTTTGCAACAGTGGGGCTGAGGCAAACGAGGCGGCGATTAAGCTTGCCCGATTACATGGTGGCGGCAGCGGGCGATATCGCATCATCACCTTTGAAAACGGTTTTCACGGCCGGACATTTGGCGCACTCACTGCAACTGCTCAGCCAAAATACCACGAGGGCCTGGGGCCGTTGATGGCAGGATTCCGCTACTCCCGGATGGGAGATTTGGAAGGTGTCAGGCAGCTGATCGACGATGAGACCGCAGCAATCATGATTGAGCCGGTTCAGGGTGAGGGTGGCGTTCGCATACCGCCCCCCGGCTTCCTGCAGGGGCTGCGGGATTTGTGTGACGAGCATGGTCTGCTGTTGATTTTTGACGAGGTTCAAACCGGCATGGGTCGAACAGGAAGCTGGTTTGCTTACCAGCAGTCGGGGGTTCAGCCCGACGTGATGACTCTTGCCAAGGGACTGGGCGGTGGCGTGGCCTGCGGTGCCATGATTTGCCGTGATGAAATCGCGGAGGATTTGCGCCCCGGGATGCACGCCAGCACATTTGGCGGTAATTCTCTGGCGATGGCAGCCGGGCTGGCTGTCGGGCATATCATTGAACAGGAGGGTCTGCTGGAGCACATTAAAGAGCAGGCAGTGTACGTTCGTGAGGAGCTGGAGAGCTGGCGCGAGCAGTTGCCGATCATCAACGAGATCCGAGTCTGTGGCATGATGATTGGGATCGAGTTGACAATCCCTGCGGGTCGCGCGGTAGGGATGTGCATGGATCGGGGGGTTCTGATCAATGCAACAAATGATACGGTTGTCCGACTCCTGCCGGCTTTAAATGTGACCCGTGAGGACTTGGACAAAGCGCTTGCTGTGGTGCGTCAGGTGCTGGCCGAAATGGCGAATGAGATCTAGGTTCTCAAGCCATCTTTGCTGCTCATCCTGCCGGTGTCGTCGGGTTCTCGAGTTTGCAGGAATTGGGGAAAGAGTCGTGGATTTTCTTTCTCGCGTTCAGATCTCATGTTTTCTCTTCAGCTATCTGGCTTCGCTCAGTTGTGAACTTTGGCAACTGGTTCGAGGGCGGCACGGTTCAGTTCGCGCGCTCGTCCTTGTGTTCACGATCGCAGGGTTCGTGGCTCATTCCGCATTTCTGATTACGCGGAGTCGGGTGGAGGGATTGCCTCCATTGCTGGCCAGTCAGCAGGACTGGCTGCTGGTGCTCGCCTGGCTTGGCAGCCTGTTCTTCCTGATGCTTTTATTGTGGCGTAGCCGACATGCTCAGGGGCTGTTCCTGCTGCCTACAATCACAGCGCTGGTCATCTATGCGTTATTTGTCAGTGCGGAAGGCTCGGGAACTCTGCGGAATGATGCGGGCCGTCGATGGGGAATGCTGCATGCGGCATCGCTGGTACTGGGAATGGCGTCAGTTGCCGGAGTCGCGCTCTCCGGCTTGATGTATCTGCTGCATCACAGTCGATTGAAGAATCGTCGGGGCTGGTTGATGCGACTGACATTGCCGAGCCTCGAAATCCTCGTCACAGTGAATCGCTGGCTGGTGATTGTGGCTGTACCCTGTTTGACCGCCGGGCTGATCACCGGCTTCATGCTGATTTTTCTGCGGAGTGAACGGACCGGGTCTGCATCAGTGCCGTGGACCGATCCGACGATTTTGACGACGGTGATTGCCTGGCTGGCGATGACTGCTGTGTTGTGGCGAACCCTCCGCAGCGGCAACCGTTCCGGCCGTTCGATGGCCACGTTGTCGCTGTTGAGCGGTGGTTTGTTGCTGGTCACCGTCCTGGGACCACTGGCGCTCAGTCGCAGCAGTTCAGGCAAGGGCATCCACGGCGGCAGTGTCTCGGAATCTGCAGCCGGGTCATCCGAGGAGCTTCTCGCAGTTGAGGAGGTTTCCCGGTGAACGTCCTGGTTGTCAGCTGTAATCATCATCTGGCGGGAGTCCAGTTGCGTGAGAGACTTGCTTTCTCCAGCGAGCAAAAGCTGCAGGAGGCGTACAGTCTCTGGCGGACCAGTCATCCACAGTCCGAACTGGTGTTATTAAGCACCTGTAATCGCGTGGAGATTTACTGTGCTGACGACCGGGATGATCACGGAGTAGAAGTGAATGACGTCACTTCATTTCTCAGCCAGTTTCACCGCGTTCCGTCGGATGAATTCACCAGCAGCCTGCTGGCTCATTCCGGTGTGGAGGCTGTATCACACCTGTTTGAGGTTGCCTGCAGTATTGACAGCATGGTGTTGGGGGAACCTCAGATCGTCAATCAGGTCAAGGAGGCCTACCGGGTTGCTCAGGATAACGCAGCCTGTGGGCCATTGACGAATGTTTTGTTCCAGCACGCTCTGAAAGTGAGTGCGCAGGTACGAACTGAGACCGCGCTGGCCGACGGTCGAGTTTCGATTGCCAGTGTCGCCGTTGGCGAGTTTGCGAAGAGCATCTTCAGCCGTTTCGATAACAAGCAGGTGCTGGTGATTGGGGCGGGTGAGATGGCGGAGGAAACGCTGACTTATCTGAAATCGGAGGGTGTGCAGCGGATCCACGTTTGCAATCGCAGTCGGCAGCGAGCGGACGAGCTGGCAGCGAAGGTTGGCGGAGAAGTGGCCGACATTTCTTCACTGGATGATTTGTTGGGGACGGCAGATGTCATTGTCAGCACAACGGGTGCCACGACGACTCTGATTTCTGAGGAGCGTTTTCGCGCGGCGCGAAGAAAATCCGGCGGCCATCCGGTCTTCATCCTTGATCTTGCGGCTCCGCGCGACTTTGAACCGTCAATTTCGACAATTGATGACAATGTCTTTCTCTACGACATCGACGCGCTCGAAGAAACCTGTGAGCGAAATCGCAAGGCCCGACACGCTGAAATTCACCGGGCCCGATCCATCATCGCCTCGCAGACTGATGTCTTCATGCAGGAGATTTATCACCGAGCAACGGGGCCGGTGATTCATCGTCTGCGAGAGCACTGGGGTGACATCAGTCGTACCGAATTGGATCGCCTGTATCGGAAAGTACCGGAGCTTGATACAGAACAGCGCAAGGCGGTTGAGGCTACGATTTCCCGAATCGTGAACAAGCTGCTGCACCCGCCGCTTGAGGCTCTGAAGGACGAAGCTCGAGCCGGAACTCCGGATGGACTGTTGAGCGCAATCCGACGACTCTTCATCCCGCGTGACTAGCGTTCCCGAGGCTGTATTGATCTACCTCAGCTAGTGAATTCACTGTTATGAGGGATTGACGGTGGGCGGGCTTACCCGTACTATTTTCAGTCCTGCCGGTGCATTGCCACCCATGTTTCCTACCGCACATCCTGCCTCTACGTCTGCCATCTGCCCAGGGTTTTCCTGGTCTCATCCGGCGTCGCTCCGTGGATTTCTGTGGTCGGGATCCCGCAGGGATCTTCGAGGGACCGAATTCTGGCGTTGACGGAATAGCCACCAGGATATTGAACTGTGCTGTTGGTGGAGTTGTTGGATGCGATTGGGCACAATTCTGGCGTTGTTGTTGGGCCTCACAGTTTGTTGCCCAGCAGAAGAATTTGTCGGCGACTCGGAAACGGCAGTGGGGCCCGGAACACGCGCCGCAGAATCTCAACGGACGACGCCGCTGAGCAAGGGAGAGATGCTGCCGCCATTCGAGTGCAGGACCCATCTTGGAAATGTCTGGAAGTCAGACGATCATCTGGGCAGTCGCTTCCTGGTGGTGTACTTCTTCCCTGCTGCGTTCACCAGCCGCTGTACTGGTCAGGCCTGCGATTACCGGGACCATCTCACCGAGTTCAAAGCAGCAGGAATCGACGTCGTCGGGGTGAGTGGGGACCAGGAATCGGCACAGCGTCTGTTCGCTCAGCATTATGATTTGAAATTTCCACTGCTGCCCGACGGCGAGGGCAGAATCGCTCGATTGTTCGGCGTTCCATTGCGGAAAGGGAATACGATCATCTGCACGGTCGATGGCGTTTCTCTGGCATTGAAGAGAAGAGTGACCGCCAGTCGGTGGACGTTTGTTATCGATCGGCAGGGTCGGGTTGTCACGCGGATTCCAGCAGTGGGAGTTGGTAAGGATGCCGGCAGTATCCTGGAAATCGTGAAGCGTTTGAGCGGGGCGTCGGAGTCATAGATTCCGGTGTTTGTCGTCGTCACATGTTCACTAACTGTGTGATGCGGTCTCAACTGACAGGTGTGCTTGAACGCCTTGCCGGCCCGTGAGCTCCGAAAAGCTGGTCAAAACTGTTGAATTCCTGCAAGAACAGAACTTTCCGTTGTCACTGCAGGTGTTTAGTATGTTGTTGGCTGTCTGTAGTCAGGCAGTAGAAATTTCTTTTGTTTCGAATTCAGGGAGTCGCAGAGGATGAAGAGTTTCTTTTCACTGTGCATGGTCGGGCTGGTTGCCGCCGGCATGCAGGCTGTTGAAGCAGCCGATCTGAAATCAGGCCTGCAGGTGGATGAATTTCCGGCTGCGTTCTACGTGACCGACATCACTGGCCCGTCAGCTGATCGCAAGCTGTGCTATCGCTGTCAGTATGGGGCACGCCCGGTGGTCAGCATTTTCGTTCGCGAAATGAACGAAAACACAACCAAGCTGATCAAGGACATCGACACAGTTGTCGGTAAGAACTCCGGTAACAAGATGGCTGCATTCGTCACGGTCCTGTCTGACGATCCGGATCAGCAGGAAGCTGCACTCAAGAACGCTGCCAAGTCCAGCGGAATTGCACACACTCCACTGACCGTGTTCGAGAACAATGTGGGACCGACCAAATACAAGATCAATCCCAAGGCAGACGTCACCGTCATGATGTGGGTCGACTCCAATGTCCGCGTAAATCATGCGTTGACAGCAGACGAGCTGAACGCTGACGCGATCGGCAAGATCGTTGCCGACACCAGCAAGATTCTGAACTGATAGCGATGATTGGCGACCATTGGCAGAACAGCGTTCTGCCTGAGTAAAGCAACAGAAACCCGACTGCATTTTTGCCGTCGGGTTTTTTCTTTGTCTGCGGTCACGGAAATGCAGTGAACAGTCAGCTGCCGCCGCGTTTTTGTCGTCATAGCCATCGCGTGGAAGCAGCGTGAATTGACCCGCGTTCCGGATCAGTTCCGGGTGAGAAACTCATCTGTGTTCAGCAGCACTCGCGCTACACTCAGCCATGCGGCCTGTTGAGGTGCGTCGACACCTTCAATGGGCCGCGAGAGTACTGCAGCGGCATCTTCTGCTGAAGAGACAAAGCGGGACAGAGCTCGGCTGTGATGGTTCAGCAGCACGGTGATTTCCTGATCCTGTGGCTGTCGAGTCAGGCATAATCGAAACAACGCCCGGCAACGATCCGCATCTGACTGCAGACTGTTTTGCTGAAGTACACGAGCTGCAAGGCCGTCGGCCAGTTCCGTGAAGACCTCGTCATTGGCCATAGTGAGCGACTGCAGCGGAGTGTTGGACTTCTCCCGCCGGGTGCAGACGGTACTGAAGTCCGGGGCGTCAAATGTGCTTAGCAGCGGATAGGGAGCACTGCGATAGAACATGACGTACATGGTTCGTCGAAAGCGTTCCGGACCATCGGGCACGGGCCAGCTTTTTCGGTTTTGAGTGAAGTTGTAGACACCTTCCGGCTGTGGAAGGTGTGTTGGTGGACCACCGATTCGCGGATTGAGTAATCCGCTGGCGGAAAGCGCGAGGTCCCTGACAATTTCTGCTTCCACACGGAATCGGGATTGTCGACCCAGCAGGTAGTTTTCAGGGTCCGCTTTGATGGCGTCTGTGTTCTGCAGGCTGGAAGTTTGCCGATAGGTGGCCGAAAGCACGATGGTGCGATGCAGTTGTTTCAGGGACCAGTTGTTCCTGCGAAATTCACTGGCCAGCCAGTTCAGCAGATCCGGGTGCGACGGAACGCTGCCCTGAAAGCCAAAGTCATTCTCCGTTTCCACCAGCCCCCGGCCAAAGTACTGCCCCCAGATACGATTGGCCGTGACTCGGGCTGTCAGAGGGTTTTCGGGACTGACCAGCCAGTTGGCGAGGTCCAGTCTGTTGCGAAATGGTCCAGGTTCGGTCGATCCGGCAACGGCAGTCGGGACGGCAGGCTGCAATGCTCCCCGCTCGCGGTCGGGCGAGAGAAAGTCACCTCGCTCCAGCAGCCAGGTTTCCGGGGGATTCGCCTGATCAGACATCACCATTTGGCGGACTGCTTCACCTTTGCCTGGAAGTATTGCCTGTAATTCCGCAATGCGATGCTGAACCTCAGCCAGGCGAGCAGCGGAAGAGGTCTCTTCCATTTCAAGGGCTGCAGTTGAGGTGGAAAGATCGAGAGCGAAGTGACCGGTGAGATAGTTTTCGTTCAGCTCATGTTTCAGCACGACGCTGACCGCATTTTCGGTTGCTGCAACGGGTTTGGAGAGCGCGAAGATGGCTTCATGCGGTGCATTCATGCGGATGCCCCGCTCACGATCCTGCCCGCTGATGTTAATTGCCCAGCCCGACTTCGGGTCGCGATCCACTGCTCCGGCGACAGCATAACCGGGCTGGCTGTGATCTGCCCACGCCAGCGAGAAATGGTGTTCATCAAGCCCGGACTGCAGCAGGATTTCTGTGAGTACCAGATTTCCATTACTTGCCGTTCCGGGGCCATTCGACGGCAAGTCAGGGTGGGTCAGCAGTCGCAGTCTGACGCCAGTGATTTTCTGGGGATCGGAAGGTTGCTCCCGGGTCGCGAGGCGGACACTGAGCGTATCCTTCGCATCAGGTTGTGTCCGTGTCAACAGGGTTCCGTCCGGGAGGATTTTCAGAATACTGCTTCCGGAGGCACCCACGGAAAGGACTTCCGCCTGTTGCCAGTCCCATTTCAGCGTATTCAGTGGTGCCGAATTCGAAGCGGATTTTTCGAGGCTTTGAAGTTCCTTCTGCAGGGCTGTCAGCTCGTCCAGATCCTTTTGCTGCTGGTCGCTCCAGCCAAACATTTGTTCCTGTCGGACTTCAACTGTCCTTGAAACGTTGTTTGCGTCAGCCGCAGCATTGAAAAACGCGTAGAGCTGATAGTACTCCTCGTGACTGATCGGGTCGTATTTGTGTGAGTGGCACTGTGCGCAGCCTACCGTCAGGCCCAGCCAGACCGCACCGGTCGTGTTGACTCGATCGATCAGTGCTTCATGCCGAAACTGATCAGGTTTTACGCCGCCCTCCTGGTTGATCATCGTGTTGCGATGAAAAGCCGTCGCGACAAGCTGACTGAGTGCAGGTTCCGGCAGCAGATCTCCTGCAAGCTGTTCGATTGTGAACTGGTCGAACGGCAAGTCCCTGTTCAGGGCCGAAATCACCCAGTCACGGTATGGCCACATGACTCTTGGACCATCGATGGTGTATCCGTTCGAGTCGGCATAGCGAGCCTGGTCCAGCCAGTGACGTCCCCAGCGTTCTCCGTAGTGAGGACTATCGAGCAGGCGATCCACCAGCTTTTCCCAGGCGTCCGGTGATGAGTCACTGAGAAACGCATCTGCTTCGTCCGGAGTTGGCAGCAGGCCCAGCAGATCCTGATACAGGCGGCGTACAAGAGTCGCTCGATCGGCGGCCGGAGAAGGGTTGAGTCCGGATTGCTGCAGCTTGTGCAGAACAAAAGCATCGATGGGGTTACGGCACCATGGGTCCGATTCGGTCGATGGAACAAGCGGCGTCTGCAGCGGAGAAAACGCCCAGTGGGCTTCGTAGTCGGCACCCTGACTGATCCATCGTCGCAGGATCTCGCGCTGCTGGTCTGTCAGCGGCTTTTGAGTCTCCGCTGGCGGCATGATCTCCGCGTCATCGGTGCTGTGAATCCGGTCGATCAGCGGGCTCTCGTCAGGCTTTCCGGGAACAATCACTCCACTTTCGAGTGCCGAACTGCGTTGATCCAGCCGCAGATCTGCTGCGCGTGATTCCGCGTCCGTGCCGTGGCAGGCGAAGCAATGATTGGAGAGAATGGGGCGGACATCTCGCTGGAAGCTGACAGGATCCTGACCGGACGCAACACACGGCAGGCAGAAAACAACGAGCAGAATGACCGAATGCTGGTATCGCGGATTCATGAACTGGGTCCCGTATGCATGATCGATGCCGGTGATTGATTCACCGGACCAAGTATACGCGATCGCAGACCGCATTCGCGCGGGAATTTCGAGCCGTTCCCGCGGTGGTGCACGAATTGTGTCATGAGTGCTGACGAGTGGCTGTCTTTTGTTCAAGCAGCTGCTCCAGAATTCGCTGATGCTCACCCTCCGGAAACGAGGCTTCAATTTCGAGCGCCCGAAAGCCTGGTCGTTCGGGAATTTTCACGAGGTCCTTGACCGTGGTCAGAACGAATTCAGCGTTCGCGTTTCCGCAGTCGGTGCGGACTTGCCGCAATTCTGCTTCGCTGAAGTGATGATGGTCGGGAAACCACGACGAGCCGGCAATCTCGACCCCGGCCAGTTCACAAGTCCGCCGAAATGCGTCCGGGTTCCCAATACCGCTCATCAGCCAGACGCGAATATTCTGCAGCTGCGATACTGGCGTGGTCTTTCCTTTGCCGTCACGAATTCCCGCGGGGCGAAACTGCAGTTGCAGAATTCGATCCTGCAGGTGATCTGCTGCGCTGACGATGCGTGCCTTCAGCTCATCGAGCTGATTTTTCGAGGCCTGTTCACAGCGAGTGATGATGACAGCATCGGCTCGCCGAAATCCAGCCGGAGATTCCCGCAGCAGACCTCGAGGCAGCAGATATCCGTATCCAAAGGGGCAGCTGGCATCCACCAGAATCAGGTTCAGGGATCGTCCGAGTCGGCGGTGCTGCAAGCCATCGTCCAGAAGCACCACTTCGGGGCAAAGATGTTGCGGCTGCTTCAGCAAAGTCTGTAGTCCCTGCACACGATCCGGGTCCTGGATGTGCGGAATTCCGGGTGCAATCAGCTGCAGGACCTTGTATTCGTCGTTGCCCTCAGAACCCTGGGAGCGATAACCGCGACTGAGAATTCCTGGCCGTCGCCCGAGTGTCTGCAACAGTTGACAAAGCATTGCCGTAACGGGAGTTTTCCCCGTTCCACCCGTCGTCAGATTCCCAACGCTGATGACGGGAACGTCAGGATGATGGGTGCGAAAGAGTCCTTGATCGTAGCAGAAATTGCGAAATTGGATGGCGCAGCCGTAGCCCAGCGAAATCCCACGAAGCATGCTTCGCGTAACCATCGCAGAAAAATCCGTACGTTCTCCGCTGATGATTCGGAGATACTCGGATTCATTCATGAACGTTCCTGACGGTGAAGGAGTTGCGTGGCTGTCCCGTAGTTGTAAGTGATTCTGCGAAGACTAACATGCAGCGGGATTTGTTCCAGGTCCGACTTTAGGCATCCCGGACCAGCTCACAGGTCCGAGCAGGTTGAAACAGGGCTTCTTGGGAATCCGCTGGAACGCGACGGATCAGGGCGTCTTTCATGTCAGCGACGGCAGCGCAGCCAACGGTTTTCGAATTGCAGAACATTTCCGTTGATTTTGGGGGTGCTGCCGGGCCCGTTCTGCGCGATCTGAATCTGCACGTTCCGGCCGGCCAGTTCATCACGATTGTGGGTCCATCCGGCTGTGGTAAATCAACGTTGCTCCGGCTGCTGGCGGGTCTGCAGCAGCCTTCCGCCGGTCATATTGCCCGGCAGAATTCAGACGGGTCTGCGCCTGGTTTTGTATTTCAGCAGCCGGCTCTGCTGCCGTGGCGAACCATGCTGCAAAACCTGCGACTGCCCTGCGAACTTGGTCGATCTCAAATGCGACAGAATCCCGCCGAGGATCAGCTGCTGGATCTGCTGGGTCAGGTTGGTCTGAATCGCAGTGATGTCGACAAGCGGCCCGCCGAGTTGTCCGGGGGGATGCAGATGCGGCTTTCGCTGGCACGTGCTTTGGTGCGACAGCCTCAGGTGCTGCTGCTGGACGAACCGTTTGCGGCGGTTGATGATCTGTTGCGGATGAAACTTCAGGAACTTGTCCGTGAGCTGCACGACCGACGCGGGCTGACAACCATCCTCGTTACTCATAATCTGCAGGAAGCTGCCTTCCTGAGTGATCGCGTGCTGGTGCTGCAGCCGGCCCCGGCAGGGTTCACTGCCGATATCAGTATTCACACTGCAGATCGGGATCAGAACTGGCGGGTGTCTGATCAGGTGACGGTCATTCAGCAGAAACTGACGAAGGCGCTGATTTCCTCATGACTCAACGATCGTCCTCAACTGATGCCGACATTGGCAGGGTCATGAACATTGCCGCACCGCTGGTGGTGTTGTTGCTCCTGGCCACGATCTGGCATCTGGCGGTGGAATGGTGTCAGATCAGTCCGGTGTTGTTGCCCGGACCACTGGCGGTGCTGCAGGCTGCCTGGAAAATTCGTGAAAGCCTGCTGGCGGCGACGGTGCGAACGGCCGTGGCCGCGCTGGGCGGTTTGTTGGTCAGTTGTCTGGCAGGAACGCTGACCGCGTTTCTGTTTTCGCAGTCACGCCTGATTCGCCGAGCACTTTATCCCTATGCGGTTCTGTTGCAGACGGTTCCGGTGATTGCGATTGCTCCGATCATCATTGTCACTCTGGGACGCGGTTTCCTGAGTGTTTCCGTGGTGGCCTGCATTCTGAGCTTGTTTCCGATCATCACCAGCACCACAACCGGACTGCTGCAGACCGATGCGGCGCTGGAAGATCTGTTCCGACTGAACGGCGCGACGCGCTGGCAGACTCTGCTGCGGCTGCGTGTCCCGGGTGCCCTGCCCTATGTCATTTCCGGTGTTCGCATTGCCAGTGGAAGTGCGATTGTGGGAGCGATCGTTGGGGAGTTTTTCGTGGGTTCTTCGGAGTCCGGGCTGGGTGCGCTGATACAGCGAAAGTCAGCTTCCCTGGTGCTTTCGGAACTGTATGCAACTGTCATTACCGCGACGCTTCTGGGCACAGTGGTCTTCAGCCTGATCAGTCTGGGCAGCGAGTTCGTGTTAAGGCGGTGGTTCGGGATGAGTCTTTCCGGGCGACCGTAGAGGTGGCCGATTCAGTCAATGAACAGGAATTCATTGGAGCACATCAGGACCTGCGCCAACTGTTCCAGAGGAGACAGTGACGGGTTCGGCCGGAGGGGGAAATCCGTACGTGAATTCCAGACCTGTTTTTCGTTGTCCAGCTGCTGCAATTCAATCTCCCACAAAAACTGGTCGTTGTTCAGCTGATCTCCGATATCGACCACAAAATCGATCGTCTCGCCGGCTTCGACGGCGAGGGACGGATGATCAATCTGCTGCTCAGACTGGTGCAGGTGCAGTGCCGTCAGAAACCCCTGGCGAGAACTGATCACGAAAGCGCGAATTCCGTCGCCGGCAGCGGGCTCATGCTTCAACAGTGATTTCACATTCAGTGATCCGGCGTAAGGAGCTGTCCAGCGGCGGATGCAGGCGTGTTCTCGGGTATTGCCTGGATGTCCGCCGAGGGCTGTTAGCTGGACCCATCCCAGCGTGGTATCCGGGAAATGATCGCCACCCTGCCACGCCGTGCCATTGAACAGGGGCAAAGGGGTGAACAGGCCTGTTTGTTTCGTATTTTCGTCCACGGGGCCAAATCCGTAAGACCAGTCGGCCGCAGTTTTGGGTACCGCCGGCGTTTCAGGCAGAGGCGAATTCAGAAGTTTCAGAAAGTCGGCAGATTCAGCAGCCAGCGGATCTCGCTGGAGAGTGCGCTGAAACAGCTGTTGAATCTGTTCCGGGGGAGGAAGATCGGCGAGAGATTTGGCCAAAGCCCGCGCCTGATTGAGTGCGAACGGATGATTCATCAGGAACAGAGCCTGTTGCGGTACCGTTGTTTCGCTTCGTTTGGGGATGTGTAAATCCGGACTGGCGAAGTCGAACGTGCGGAATGCGGCCGGTAGAAACTGTCGGTCGATCAGGCCGTAGACCGTACGTTTGCGAAACCCGGGAGCTTTCAGCATTTCAGCTGGCTTTGTTCCTGGCGTTGGATCGAGCGTGCCTGCTGCAGCGAGCACGGAGTCGCGCATTTCCTCAAAACTCAAACGGTGGGGGTTCATTCGCCACAGCAGTCGATTCGCAGGATCAACCTGCCGGGCGATCGCGTATTCAGCTGTGTCAGTCGGAATCGATGACGATTGTTGAAATGCCTGACTGAGCAGGATCCGGCGATACAGTGCCCGGACGCTCCAGCCGTCTTCAATGAATCTGGCAGTCAGCCAGTCCAGCAATGCCGGGTGCGACGGTGGTGCGGATCTGAGCCCGAAATCTCCCGGGGTCGTTGTCAGCCCCCGATCAAACAAACTCAACCAGACTCGATTCACGAGGACTCGAGCGGTCAGTGGATTTTTCGGACTGGCAATGATGCGGGCAAGTTCCAGTCGGCCACTTCCGGAAGTGACAGGCTGCTGCGGGCCGATTGCGAGCAGTTGGGGAGGCTGTCTCGGAACGAGTTCACCAGGTTGTGCCGGATTGCCGCGGATCAGAATGCGGGGTGTTACCGGCGTCGCTCGATCCCTCAGCATCAGCGCGAAGGGAGGCTGCGACGGGTCATTCAGAATCATTTGTTCCAGTTCAACCTGCTTCTTCCAGAGTTCGTTGCAGGTTGCTGTATCGTAGTCGCCTTCTGTGCTCATGATTGGTTCGTCAGGGACCCAACAGGGACCAGCGGGCGAGTAAAGCACGAGGCGGATCTGCTCGGCGTGGGGATCAGCAAGCTGATTCTGTTGCGCGTCAGCAGCGAGCATTTGCCATTGGTCATCAATCGTGCGAAAGAGTTTCGCATAGCGCTGGATCACGTCATCAAATGATTGCGGGGGAGTCGCGAACTGATCCAGAACGAGGGGGTTGATCTGCTGCGGTGTCAGAGACTGCAGCGACAAATTCGTTGCAGCGGAGTGCCGTGAGAACTGTTGCCGGTCCAGTTTTCGAAACGCATGCCAGGCGGCAAAAACAGGATCCCCGTTCTGCTCAGCCAGCAACAAGTAGTCACGCCAGCGATGGACGAACGACGGCAGCAGATCGTCCGCGGCAAGAATCTGGTCAAAGCCTGCTTCCGGATACTGGCTGAGTTGCAGTTGTGCCGCGAGGTAATCAGCGATGCGACTGCGAATTCGGGCGGACGTGGTATTGCGGCGTTCGAGACGCAGTCGTTGTTGTTCCGCCGTCAGTTGCTGATAGCGATTCAGGAATTCGCTGTGTTGCGGTGACTCGGCTGGCAGCGGCTGCAGAAATTCCCGGGAGCTGTCAAAGATCCCGTAGAGGGAATAGTAATCCGCTGTCGGGATGGGGTCGTACTTGTGGTCATGACAGCGCGCGCAGGCGACGGTGAGTGACATTGTGCCGCGGCAGACAACGTCGATCTGGTCATCGATAATGTCACGTCGCACACCCAGAAATCTTCGCCCAACTGTCAGGAAGCCCATGGCGGCAGCATCTTCCGGACGCGCATCCGGCAACTGGTCGGCAGCGATCTGCAGCATGAGAAAGCGATCATAGGGCATATCATCCTGCATGGCGTTGATCAGCCAGTTTCGATACGCCCATGCATGAGTCCAGAATCGCTGTTCGCGACCGTAGACATAGCCTTTTGTGTCGGAATAACGGGCAATGTCCAGCCATTGTCGAGTGCGGTGTTCGGCGGTGGCGGGATCTTCCAGCAGTTGATCAACAAGGTTGGCCCACGCATCGGGATGCTGAGAGTGCACAAATTCCTTCACCGTCCGGGGACTGGGTGGCAGACCGGTCAGTGCGAAACTGAGCCGACGGACGAGCGTGCGTCGATCTGCTGTGGCGGAAAAATTCAGTTTGTGCCGCTGGAGACTCTGCAGCAGAAATGCATCAACGGGAGAGCTGGCAGAGTTTACGGGAACGGGCGGATCCTGCACGGGTTGGTAGGCCCAGTGGCGGGCCGCTCGTTGTGGAATGGAGTCTGCCAGTGGTGCTGCCGTTGCGGGCCACTTCATCCCGGCCTGAATCCACGCTTCCAGAGCGTCGATTTCGGATGGCTTCAAAACTTCATCCGGAGGCATCTTCAAAGTACCTGATCGGAGAACAGCCTGCAGCATCAGGCTGTCCGTCGGATGTCCCGGAACAGCGGCAGGTCCGTGTTCACCACCCAGCAGGACAGCGTCCCGGGAGTCCAGCCGCAGGCCGCCGGATTGTTCGTCCGGTCCGTGGCAATCCACGCAGTATTGTGTCAACAGTGGGCGAACAGAGGATTCAAACTGGTCCCCCGCTTCATCTGACCGAGCGACTTCGATGCCGCAGAGGGCAACGCACCAGCAGACCGTGTGGAGAGTTGCGCGGTGCAGTGGAGTCGGGAAGCCCCGAGGCATCGTTGGCATCCTGATGTTCCGAAAGGTTATGATGAGTTAACGCGGGACCTCGTATTCTCATCGACGGTTGTGGCAATCACAAGTCCCTGTCAGCGGCCGTGCTGTCAGCCGCGAAGGAATTTCGAAGAAAGCGTGATGCTGAAGATTCATCTCTTCACGATCAGCGAGATCAAATTCAAGGTGGTGACGGGAATGCGAATCGTCTTTTTCATGTGTCTGGGTTTGGTTGCGGCTCAGTCCGAACTGTTTGCTCAGGCACAGCAATCCGCCGGAGAATACGACGAGTTTGGAATCTATGCTGCAACGGCTCCGCGCGCCGCTGAAGCTGAGCCTGTGACAACGATACTTCCGCTAAAGCCAGCCCCGAACAGTCGCATCGTGCTGGTCGGCAACACGCTTTTCGAAAGAAATGGAGAATTCGGGCAATTTGAAGCCATGCTGCAGCAGCAGTTTCCGAATGCGAAACTGACGGTGCGACATCTGGCCTGGTCAGCAGATGAAGTTGCAGTGCAGCCACGCCCTGCGAATTTTGCCGATACAGAGCAACACCTGACCCATGAAAAGGCGGACATCATCCTTGCCGCATTCGGATTCAATGAGTCGTTTGCAGGGGCGGAGGGTCTGGATCAGTTTCGCGAAGAACTGACTGCCCGGGTCCGCCAGCTGCAGTCGCGTTCCTTCAATGGCCGCGGTGCACCGCAGGTGGTGCTGATCTCTCCGATTGCATGCGAGAACGTCGACGGTGTCGCGGCTGCGGATCTGAACAACGAGCGGTTGCAGCTGTATCTGGAAGTGATGCGCGAAACCGCCACGGAACTGGGGGCCGGGTTTGTTGATGTCTTCAGTCAGACCGAGCAGGAGATGCGGAGTCCCGGGTCGGATTTGACGATCAACGGAATCCATTTGAATCAACAGGGTGATCTGGAATTCTCGAAGACTCTGTTCAACGGACTATTTCAGCTTCCGCCACCGCAGCCGGACCCCAAACTGACAGCAGCGATTGTCGACCGGAATCAGCAGTACTTCCGCCGGTTTCGCCCACTGAATACGTTCTATTACACGGGAGGCCGAAACGGGACTTATGGCTATCTGGATTTCCTGCCGGCGATGCGCAATTTCGATTTGATGGTCCAGCATCGTGATCAGCGAATCCACGATCTCGCGGCCGGTCGACCGGTGCCTGAACAGCCGGATGACTCCGGGCTGCCGCAGTTGCCGGCTGTGGCACAAAGTCGCGGTGCGAACGAGTGGTTATCTGCGGCTGAAGAAAAGAAAGCGTTCCGCATGGACCCTCGGTTTGAGGTGAATCTGTTTGCGGGTGAAGAGGAGTTTCCGGAGATTGCCAACCCGATACAGATGCGATGGGATTCCCGCGGGCGGTTGTGGGTCAGCTGCTCCACGACATATCCGCATATCTATCCGGGAAATGAGCCGGATGATCGGCTGGTCATTCTGGAGGACACGGATGGAGATGGTCGGGCGGATACCGCGAAGACGTTCGCTGACGGGCTGCACATTCCCCTGTCTTTTGAATTCGGTGATGGAGGGGTCTACGTTTCTGAACAGCCCTGCATGACATTTCTGAAAGACACCGATGGCGACGATCGAGCGGATGAGCGAACCGTCATCCTGTCCGGATTTGGAACCGAAGACTCTCATCACTCACTGCACGACTTCACGTGGACGCCCGACGGAGATCTGATTCTGAGAGAATCGGTCTTCCATCATTCGCAGGTGGAGACTCCCTACGGTCCTGTACGACAGCAGAACAGCGGCTGGTTCCGTTTTGAACCGAGAACGCATCGGCTGCTGAGTTTTGGTACCTACAGCAGTACGAATCCCTGGGGTGTGACCTTTGATGACTGGGGCCAGCATATGGCCAGCCATCCGGTTTACGCCGCCGCTTTTCATTCGCTGGATCCGCCTTACCCGGATCAGCACCCGGGTCCTCGAGGGCTGCAGGCTTATTCGGGTGTCTGCGGTCACCAGATTGTGCAGACGCAGTCGTTCCCGGATGAATTGCAGGGGCACTTCATCAAGGTGCGCTACAAGCCCACGAATCGAGTGGAGATTCTGAAGTGGAAGGAGGGGCCTTTTGGCTTTCAGGAGGAGTACGTCGGAGACCTTCTGTTTTCCACAAATCTCAGCTTCATTCCGGTGGATTTGCAGTTTGGTCCTCGGGGCGACCTGTATGTCTGCGACTGGTACAACCCCGTGAAGGGTCATATGCAGTACTCCCTTCGTGATGACCGTCGGGATCGGCATTCCGGCCGGATCTGGAGAATTACGGCGAAGAACCGCAGTCTTGCGGAACAGCCAAAGATCGCGGGTGCGGATGTGTCGGAGGTGCTGGATCTGCTGAAGCGGCAGGAGCCGGCGGTGCGATATCTTGCCCGCCGCGAGTTGCGGAATCGCGATGGCAATGAAGTTCTGCGAGCCATGGAAGAATGGATCTCTGCTTTGCAGCAGGACGATCCGCGATATGAGCATCACCTGCTGGAAAGCGTCTGGGTTTGCCGCAGTATCGGGCTGGCAACAATGGCGGAATCCGTTGACCTGCCACAGCCGACCGCGGTCAGGGACAGCGACCTGCGGCGGATGCCGACCCTGCTGATACGAACGTTGCTGGACAGCGACAACCATCTCGCTCGGGCTGCGGCAACGCAGCAGTTGAGGTACTGGCACATCTGGATGAGTGACGGGATTGCCCTGCTGCGAAAGTCGGCGAATGATCCCAGTGGAATTGTCAGAATGGAGGCGGCAATGGCTGCTTCCTGGATCGGCAGCAGGGAAGCCTTTGATGCCATGCTTGATGTGCTGAAGTATCCGCGCAGCGGTCATACGGCTTATGCAATTCGTTGTGCACTGGGGTCGCGGACGCTGCGGCGATACTGGGAAGGTGATCTGCAGTCACCCGTTCCCGGGATTCTGCAGGCGGCGGCCCGCGAAGACCGAATCAGCGAGCCAAAGCCTACACGTGAAGAGCGTGCTTTTGACAAGCAGTCGGATCTGAAGAGTTTGTGGATCAGCTGTGTTCCTGAACGCATGCTGTTTACCACTCGACAGTTTGTGGTCAGGCCTGGGCAGCCTGTGAAACTGGTGTTTTCCAATGCGGATGCGACGAATCACAATCTGGCGATTCTGATGCCAGGAGCTGAAGAAGAAGTTGGAGCAGCGGCCAATGCAATGGCGCGCGATCCACGAAATGCCATGTCGGACTTTCTGCCTCCGCAGAAGAGTGAGATGATTCTGCAGGCGACGTCGATGATTGGTCCGTCACGCAATTCCAGAATCGACGTGCTGCGATTCACAGCCCCCGAAGAGCCCGGGATCTATCCGTATCTGTGCACTTTTCCCGGGCACTGGGTTGTCATGAATGGCCGCATGGTCGTGGCCGAGTCGGACGCTGCCGCGGAAGCAATGTTGCAGGAGAGTCTTCCGAAAGTGGTTCGGGAATGGTCGATCGAGGATTTCCCCGATGTGCCTGCTGAACTGAAGGAGGAGTCGGACGAAGTCATCGCCAGGGGAATGACGGCCTTTGTACGGGCTCGCTGCAGCCAGTGTCACATGATTTCCGGTCATGGAGTGAACCTTGGTCCAAAGCTGACGGAGTCAGTGAAGAAGCTGAAAGGGAGAGAATTGCTGCGGCATATTCTGGAGCCGTCACTGACGATTCACGAAGACTTCCAGGCACAACAGTTCCTGCTGCTCGACGGGCGGGTGATTACCGGAGTTGTGATGCAGGAGACCGACGATGACCTGCAGGTAGCGACCAGCCTGCTGACCCCCGGAACACTCACACAGGTTCGTCGGTCGCAGATTGAAGAGCGACTGCCCTTGCGGACGTCTCCCATGCCGGAAGGGCTGTTGAACACGCTGACGAAGGAGCAGATTCTGGATTTGCTCGCTTTCGTTGAGCGGGGTGATTACGAGCTGCCGGAACACCTGCGGCACATGCATCAGCACAGAGAAAAGCCGAAGCAGCAGGAAGGCCGTTGAGGAATTAGAAGCGGGCCTGTCTCTGCGACAGGTATTCGACCAGCGCTGTGTCAAAGGGCATGCTGGTGTCGAGCGGAACATAATCTGCGCCGATGGACTGGCACGTGGTGCGATACTGAGTACGCAGATCATCGAGGGCCTGCAGATAATCCGCTCTCACGGAACTGGCGTCGACGATTTCGTTGTCGTCAGACTCCGGTTCCAGCAGATCGACACTTCCAGTGAAGGGAAATGTCACTTCCGCTTCATCGAGAATGTGAAACAGGATGACATCATGTCCGCGAAACCGCAGGGCACGGACGGCCTGCAGAATCTCGTCCGGATCATCCAGAAGATCGGACATGATCATCATCAGGCTGCGATGGCGAATCATCGATGCAGCGCGGCGAAGGTTTTCCGCGATCAGACTGCTTCCGGACGGTTTGCATTGCTGCAGGACGGCGAGGATATCGGCGAGATGTGAACGACGACTGCGAGCCGGCAGGCTGGCGCGCAGTTTTTCGTCGAATGTCATCAGGCCGACGGGGTCCTGCTGGTGAATCATGAGGTAGCTGATCGCTGCTGCAAGACAAATGGCGTAATCAAATTTGGTCAGATTTTGTCGCCACGTGTATCCCATACTGCGGGACAGATCCATCAGCAGATAGCCGGTGATATTGGTTTCTGCCTGATATCGCTTGATGTAAATTCGATCAGTGCGGGCGTAGACCTGCCAGTCAATATCGCGGGGATCATCACCCGGCTCGTAGCGGCGGTGCTCGCTGAATTCGACGCTGAATCCCTGAAACGGACTGGCGTGCAAACCAGACAGCAACCCTTCGACGATAAATCTCGCGCGCAGGTCAAGCCGGGCGATATTCCGAATCACTTCGGGTTTGAGGTATTGTTCGGCTGAAGTCATTGTGAATCCCGACGGTGTACCGCGGTGTGCTCGGTGTCATCGCGGGATCAGATCATGACAGCTGAGCGGCCATCTCACCAGCGTGATAGCTGCTGCGAACAAACGGCCCGCTGGCAACCATGCTGAAGCCCAGCAGCTTTGCCTGCTCGCCGATTTCGTCAAACTCTTCGGGCGGAAGAAACCGCTCCACGGGAAGATGTTCGGGGGACGGCTGCAGATACTGCCCGAGAGTCAGCATGTCACAGCCAACTGCACGCAGGTCGGCAAGAACATCAAAGAGTTCTTCGCGAGTTTCGCCGAGGCCCAGCATCAGGCCGCTTTTCGTTGGCATACCGGGAGCTTCATCGTGGACCTGCTGCAGCAGGTCCAGTGTTCGTTGATAATCAGCATTCCGACGCACGCGGTGGTACAGGCGTGGAACTGTTTCGGTGTTGTGATTGAACACGTCCGGCCGTGATTCGATCACTCGAGCGACAGCGGCACGGTCGCCTCGAAAGTCGGGCACCAGAACCTCGACCTGTGCGCCGGTTCGTTCCCGCACGGCAACGACGGTTCGGTACCAGTGTTCAGCCCCGCCGTCCGGCAGGTCATCACGTGTGACTGAGGTGAGAACGACGTATCGCAGACCGAGCCGTTCTGCGGCCTCGGCGACGCGTTCCGGTTCGTCGAGTTCCAGTTCTTCGGTTTTTCCCTTGGGAACGGAACAGAATCCGCAGGGGCGTGTGCACACATTGCCACCGATCATGAAGGTGGCTGTCTTTGTGGACCAGCATTCGGTTCGATTCGGGCAGCGGGCACTCTCACAAACGGTTTCGAGATCAAGATCCGCGATCACATCGCTGGTGTAGGCCATCCCCGGTTGCGGCAACGGACGCTTCAACCAGCGGGGCAGCCGCCTTACGGCAGCACCCGGGTCTGTCGTGACGGGGTGATTGTGACCTTCATGATTCTGATTAAGAATTGGCAGATCGGTCATGGATCAATGCTCTCGTTCGTCGAAGGAATGGATGTCCTGAGTGAATATGGTAGTCAGGAAATCCCAGCTGGTTACAGAGATGCACCGCAAGGCTGGAACGAATCTGATGCATGGGAGTGGGTCGGACACGTTCGGCGTTGAGAGACGACAGTCGTTGTCCCAGCAGACCACGGCCGATTTCCCGCATTTCGTCCAGCCGCGGGCAGACATTAAGGAACAGCCCGAAGGAGGTCACTTCTTCTTCCAGGCCGAGTCCCAGTTCGGCAACAACGCCGTGTCGTCCATAGACGGCCGCCCTGTCGTCGTCTCGGATTGTTGCTGAAACCTGCATTTCAGCACACGTGAGCACGACAGCCTGCTGAATGTGGCGGCGAAACTGGTCGTGTGAGATGCCGAGTTCACGAAGGGACACAATGATGTAAGCTGCAAGTTGTCCGGGTTGGTGCAGGATGGCGTGCCCGTCCCGGCGTAATCGATGAACCCTGATCAGGCGGGATTCCAGCTGTCGAGGTTCTACAGGGAGTTCGAGCAGGCTGGCGCCGGCCCCAATGCTGACCGTCGGCGGATGCTCACAGAGCAAAATGACCGCCTGCACGCGGCTTTGACGGGATACTTCATGGACCATCAGTTTCTGCAGGGCGACGACTGACGGCAGATCGACATTTCCCAGCAATCGCACTTCGGCGGTACTGCGGGTCTGTTCAGAGAATTCATCCCAGTCGATCTGTGCCATAGTCCTGGTGCAGTTATGAGCGGCCCCGGGGGCAGCGTTGAGCGGTCTTGGAGGTGCAGTTTCGTGGTCAATGCAGGGAATTATAGAGATGATTTTCACAGCGGAGTTATGTTTCCTGTGCATTCCGTCGAGCTTTCGGAACCCGGTCCGGTTGTTTCGAAAACAGGACTGCCGCAAAGTCTGCCGCAAACCGGTTTTAGGATTTTCAACGACGGAGAATCTGCTGCAGCCGATCAATGGCGGACCTGTCCGATTTGTCTCAACGGTCTATCGTTTTTTGGGGCCAGTTCCATTTCAGGGTCGCCGGAAAAGTACGTAATCGGTAACAGCCGATTTTCGGAGGGAATGATGGGATACAGAAATCTCAAAGACTGTGTGATCGATCTGGAGCGACATGGCCACCTGATTCGGTTACCCAACGAGGTCAGTGCGGAGCTGGAAGCGGCCGAGATTCACCGCCGGGTGTGTGAAAACGGCGGCCCGGCGATCTACTTCGAGCGAGTGGCTGGTTGCCGGTTTCCAATGGTCAGCAATCTGTTCGGGACACTGGAGCGGGCAAGGTTCATTTTTCGGGATGCGTTGCAGTCGGTCGGAAACCTGGTACAGCTGAAGAAAGATCCCACGTGGCTGCTGAAACATCCGCTGCAAATCCCCGGCACGCTGCGAACGGTCGCCTCGATGAGGTTTGCACCGCGCCGAAGCGGGCCAATCATGGAATGCGAAACAACTGTTGACCAGCTGCCACAATTGAAAAGCTGGCCAATGGACGGGGGGGCATTCGTCACGTTGCCGCAGGTGTATACGGAAGATCCGGAGAAGCCGGGGTACATGGGATCCAACATCGGGATGTACCGAGTGCAGCTGAGTGGCAATCAATACGTGCCAAATAAGGAGGTCGGCCTCCACTACCAGCTGCATCGGGGAATTGGGTTCCATCATTCAGCGGCAATCGAAAAGGGAATCCCGTTTCGTGTCAACGTGATGGTTGGTGGTCCCCCTTCGCTGGCCGTCGCGGCCGTGATGCCACTGCCGGATAATTTTCCCGAGGTGGCTTTTGCCGGAGCATTGTCTCGCCACGCGGTCAGGATGGTTCGGATTCCAGGCGCACCGATGATCTGTGCCGAGTCAGACTTTTGCATCTCGGGCACTGTGGATCCGGATCGAGTGCTTCCGGAAGGTCCATTTGGTGACCATCTTGGGTA
The DNA here is from genome assembly GCA_017859815.1 of Planctomycetota bacterium. Lineage (GTDB taxonomy): Bacteria > Planctomycetota > Planctomycetia > Planctomycetales > Planctomycetaceae > SXXK01. Next base: position 43,967 of record JAFMMM010000004.1, read on the forward strand.
CTACAGCCTGGAGCACGACTTTCCGGTGATGAAGGTGGACGCCGTCCGTCATCGCAAAGATGCGATCTGGCCATTCACGGTGGTCGGACGACCTCCACAGGAGGACACAATTTTTGGCGCTCTGATCCACGATTTGACCAGCCCCGCTATCTCCGCGGTGATCCCCGGCGTTCATGCTGTTCATGCGGTTGATGCTGCAGGCGTGCATCCGTTACTCCTTGCCATTGGCAGCGAACGCTACGTGCCCTGGGCTGAGACACGCCAGCCTCAGGAGTTGCTGACAAATGCCAACGCAATCCTTGGTCAGGGGCAGTTGTCGCTGGCCAAGTACCTCTGGATCTGTGCTCGCGAGGACGATCCGAGTCTGGATATTCACGACATTGAAGCGTTTTTCTGCCACATGTTGTCGCGTGTGGACTGGACACGTGATCTGCATTTTCAGACTCGAACAACGATCGATACGCTGGACTATAGTGGGGCCGGGTTGAATGCCGGCTCAAAGCTGGTGATCGCTGCTGCTGGTCCGCCCTGTCGCAAACTTTCGACGGAATTGACCGGAGACACGTGGTTGCCGGAGGGCTTCTCAAATCCTCGTGTCTGTCTGCCTGGCGTCCTTGCTGTCACCGCTCCGGAGCACGGCAGTACGCCGCACTGCAAAGATGGTAAAGCCGATCAGTTCTGCGAGGAACTTGATGGTCAGGCCGGAAGCTGGCTGGAAGGCTGGCCTTTGGTGATTCTCTGCGATGACAGTGAGTTCTGTGCGGAATCGCTGAGAAATTTCCTGTGGCTGACTTTCACCCGCAGCAATCCGGCGGCAGATGTCTACGGAGTGTCTGCGTTCACCGATGACAAACACTGGGGCTGCCGCAGTTCACTTGTCATCGATGCCCGGCTGAAGCCGCATAATGCCCCACCACTGGTTTCGGACCCGGATATCGTGCGGAGGGTTGATCAGTTGGGGGCGCCCGGTGGGCCATTGCACGGATATCTCTAGGCGTCATTAAGAAACACCGCTGCTCAGGCAGGAATGCCGAGCAGCGGTGTTCAGTTTTGTCGTGCCGGGGCGGATGCTCGAAGGCGATCCGGTTCAGCTGTTCAGTTCCGAGTTGGGATCACTGACAACGCCCAGGAGCGCTTCATCGATTAGCTGCAGCGCACGAGCAGCTTCTGAATGTGTCGGCAGGTCGATCATCTGATCTGTCTGCTCGGTCCGCTCAGCCAGAATGACTTCCGGGCTGAATTCGACGATCTGATCAGACTGTTCGGCTGCCTCGACGGCGGTTGCCTGTGGTGACGTTGGACCCAACAGAGATTCCGGCAGTGCCGCAAGTTGCTGCTCTGCCTGAGGAAGTTCTGTTGCTGCCTGGATCACGAAGACACCGGAGTCGCTCCAATTACTCGCTTCCCCCAGGGAATTAAACGATCGGGCCCAGTAGCGGTATGTACCATTACCGAGTGCCCTGTTATCCGGCAGTGTGTACACGGCATCTGTTCCGGTCGGATCAAGCTGGAACGAGCGAACCTGCAGGATCAGCATTTCGTCACGTTCAAGGTCTCGAATCAGCAGTTCGTATCTGAAGCTGGCCTGATGGTGGGTCCAGCGGAAGACCGGCGTGCTGTCGTTGACGGTTCCGCCAGGTGAGATCAGCCGTGGTGTCACAGGATTCGGTACATCGATACGGATTCGGAGTTCGTCGCTCCAGTTTCCGACGTCTCCGGAATTATTGACTCCGCGAACGCGAGCGATGTAGGTCAGTTCAGAAAGGCGATTGTTGTTCGGAACGGTGTAAGACTTTTCCGTCAGACCCGTTTCAGACAACAGCAGCGAGCGATCACCGGTCTGACTGTCCACGAGGTACAGTTCAAATTCATAAGCCGGGGAGTCGGTATCGATTTCCCAGACGAATGTGGGATTCGCGACATCCACAGATCCTGCGGGGTTGGAGACAGGGGCCACGATGGTTGGTTTGAGCGGCGTTGGTTCGTCAATCACGAACGAATACGCCTGACTCCAGGGAGCTACTTCGCCTGCAGAGTTGATGCCGCGTACCCATGCGCGGTAATTGCCCTGGGTCAGGTCACTCAGTGAGGTGAAGCTGAGATCAGTGATGTCATCGCGACGCACAATCTGATATTCGGCTGTCGACAGGTTATTGACCCAGAGGTCATAGCGGACAGCACGATCGGCCGCCTCCCATTCGAATGTGGGATTCAGCGTCGTAATCAGACTGGATCCATCGCTCGCGGTGGGTCCGGTCATTCGAGTTCGGTTGGGTGGCAGCACATCTACGGTGAAGACGAGCGGCTGGCTCCAGATACTGGGATCGCCGTTGCCATTGACTGCGCGAATCCACGCGGTGTAGGTGCCCTGCTCAAATCGCGTCGGGTCATAAAAGGTTGAAGAGCCAGGCAGGTCAGTCTTCCGCAGATACTGGGCTTCACCCGTGGAGTCATTGTTCACCCACAGGTCGTAGAACGCTGCTCCGCCTGCCGGATCCCAGACAAATCGAGGATTAACGCTGGTTGTGAAGCGGAATGGCGCGGTCAGTTGCGTTGACTCCGGTGGTGGAGAGTCGATGATAAACTCGACTTGCTGACTCCATTCGCTCAGTTCACCGACCGAGTTACCGGCGCGGACACGTGCCAGATACGTGCCGTCGGCAAGGGAATCAAAGTGCTTGTAGGTATTGCCGATATAGTTGGTCTTGTAAATCACACGCTCGCCCGTGCCGGCATTCTTGACGATTAGTTGGTAAACGGCGGCGTTTCTGGCTGTTGTCCATTCAAAGGTGGGAAATGAGCTGCCAACTTCTCCGGTCGGTCGGATCAGCTGCGGAATACCCGGCAACGGCACATCAATGGAAAACGCGAGGTCTTCGCTCCAGTCACTCACGGACCCATCCGGCGCGACGGTGCGTACGCGGGCGACAAAGTCACCTTCCGGGAACTGTTCGAGCGCTTCATGCAGTGTTCCCGTGACATTCTGCGTGTAGAAGCCAAGCCCGCCGCGTGTGACGTCGTCCACCTCAAGCTCGTAATAATCTGCATTCGCACCGACCGTCCACTGGAAGACCGGCAGCGGCTGAGGGAGTGTGCCCGTGGGTGCCAGCATGGTGGGCGTCGTTGGCAGAGGGATCACGTTGCCTGTCAGCGTGTACTGGCCAACGGCACCGTATTCGTCGGTGCTGGCCACTTCGATGTAGTACACACCGGCGGAGACGTTTGCCGCAAGGGAAGCGCTCAAAGCGTTGGTTGGGGCGTCCTCGGCGATCAGGTTTCCTGAGGAATCGTACAGACGCAGAATGGCGTCCAGATTCGTGCCCTGCTTCAGATTTCTGCCGGGGTAAATGACATTCAGGTCAAGACCGTTCACGGCAAAGGAAATGTCGCCCGTGTTCGTTTCAAAACGCATCACATCGGCATCGCTGTTCTGCTCAAGAACTCCGGAGATCGTGATGTTGGCAGAATTCACGAACAAAGGCGTTGCTGTGTTCACCGAGTTGCCAAAGTCGTCCGCACGAAAATTGAACACGCGATTCTGCCGGCGAGTCATCGTCGTCATGTCGTCCTGGATGTCCGTGACGGAGGAGGGCGTGGGACCTCTCCACCATGTATCACGATTTGTTCCATAGCCAACACCCATAATCGGTGCTGAGAACGGCGTACCACCGTAGTAATCCTGCAGCTTGTTTCCATTGGCGTCATATTCTGCCTGGTGGTTCAGCCCGAACGTGTGCCCAGCTTCATGCGAAATCACTGTCGCGACGTTGTGACCGCCAAATCCAACTCTGCTGGGAAAAGCAAAGCAGGTGTTGGAAGCACCGTTACTGAAGGCATTCAAAAATGCGACGCCGCCGGCGCCCGGGATCCATCCACCGTTCCCACCAATAACGACTCGAATCGATTCAAAGTTCCGGATCGCGGCTGGCTCGACGGTACTGACGTTGACGTTGAAGAGACTGAAATCTTCTGAGACCCGATACCAGATCTCTTCCATCCGCCGCAATTCTTCGCCGCTGAAGTCGCTGGTGTCGCCATCGAGATCGAATGCCGGGGTTACGATTGGCTGATTGCCGTTGTTACTGGCCCAGCCAGCATCCGTTTCCGTGTGGCCATCGAAATCCAGATACAAAGTGACCGGTGCACCGCCAAGGCTGTTCAGCACTGGTACGTCCAGTGTCAGCAGTCGCCTTGCTTCCAGGTTTTCGCCGCAGTGCGAAGCCTGAACGGTCTTTCGCCTGCGAGACTCATTGCCTCGGAAAAAACTGCTGAACAGGTTCCGAACGCTGTAGTTGGAAGCCATCTTTTGATCCCGACAGATACTTCTTGGATGCAAAGCAGGTAAACCCGGCGCGCAAAGCGTACCGGTTTCTCCTTCTCGATATCGGACGCACAGCCCACCGAGAAACCAACAGAACAGTGGGCAACCCAACGAAAACTCGGCGGAAAGTCCCCGTTTTTTTGTTTGTTCTGATTGTACTGCCTGTACTGGTTCGGAGGAATGGGTGGAATGGGCGGATTGTTTCGGTGTTCCGTGACGCTCCTGATTCTGCACTGAGATTCCAGCCAGCAGGTCTTCGGTTCAGTTTACGATCTTCCGAAGTCAGTGCCGTGTCTTGCCTGTCAGGGAATGTCGCCCGATTGCAATAAACGGAAAGCTCTACCTGTTTTTCCTGAATGAACCTGACTGCGGTGATCGCCGGTGCACCCGCAGGTGAGTGCACAAGAATGATCTCCTCGCGTTTGAACCCGGTTCTTTGAACCGTCTGCGGGGCTTCCGCCGAACGACTTGTACGTCCACAGTCTGTACGGTCACTGTCAGCGCGTCACAGTCGCAAAGCCGAGCCCGATCAGTCCTTGCCTGTCGAGCACGACTGTGAAACTCAATAGGGGGAATGAGCCAGCCCTGAGTGCTGTACAAAGGTGCAAATCCGCTTCGGCTTGAGATCGGCGTCAGCCAGAAAGTCTGGCTGGCTCAAAAAAAACGACGAATAAAGCAGTCTAATTGGGCTGCAGTGGAGTTTATTGTCAGATTGCGAATAGAATCTGTGGGGGCGACAGATGGCTGTTTCTGTCCGTTGCACAGGAATCGTAGGAACCGGGGTCGAAAATGATCATCAGTGCACCGCATCGATTTGCGTTTCTTGTGACCGTATTTTCGTGCATGTTTCTGTCTGCATCTGTGCCGGTGCAGGCATCAGAGGAAAGCGTGCTGCCCTCGATTGCTCAGCGTTTCGAGACTGGCGTCGCTGAAGAGACGCCGGATTTCCAGCGGCATATCGTGCCGCTAATTGGAAAGCTCGGCTGTAATGGTCGGGCCTGTCACGGTTCGTTTCAGGGACGGGGCGGATTTCGGCTGTCGCTCTTTGGGTATGACTTCAAAACAGATCACGAGGAACTGTATGGGCGTTTGGACACGGAGACTCCATCCGAGAGTCTGATTCTGCAAAAGGCTCTGATGCAGATCCAGCACGAAGGTGGCCAGCGGTTGAAAGAGGGCAGCTGGGAGCATCACGTGATGTTGCGGTGGATTCAGTCTGAGGCTCCTTCGCGAGCAGAAGACGCGGCGACATTGCAGAGACTTGACATCACCCCGTCCGAGCTGCTGTTTTCGGCGGCGGACCAGACACAGCAGTTACGTGCAGTTGCCGTCTGGAGTGACGGTGTTCGTGAGGACGTTACCGACCTCTGTCGGTTCCAGAGCAATGACGATCAGGTGGCAGAAATCGGTCAGGATGGGATTGTGACATCGGCAGAGCCGGGTGACACCCATGTCGTTGTTTTCTATGACAGGGCCGTCGTTCCGGTTCCTGTGATTCGTCCTGTAACTGATCAGTTTGGCGAGAAATATCCGGACGTCCCAATGCCGACCGAGGTCGACCGTCTGGTCGTCGAAAAGCTGCGGAAGGTCGGCATTATTCAGTCAGATTTGTGTTCTGATGAGGAGTTTCTTCGTCGGGCAAGTTTGGATGTCACAGGTACTCTGCCGACGCCTGCTGAGATACGGGAGTTTTTGGCGGACTCATCTGAAGACAAACGGGCCCGCAAGATTGACGAGTTGCTGGAGCGTCCCGGTTATGTCGCGTGGTGGACGACCAAGCTTTGTGACTTCACCGGTAACAGTGATGACAAGCTGAACAACGTGACTCCGGTTCGACAGGAAGCATCGAAGCAATGGTATGCATGGCTGGAGAAACGTGTTCGGGACAATGTTCCCTACGACAAGCTCATCGAAGGAATTGTCCTGGCGAAGAGTCGTAACGATGGCGAGTCGTTCCGTGAATACAGTGAGAGCATGTCCAGTTTGTATCACCGAGGTGGAGTTGGTGCCGTCGGTTATGCAGATCGCGAAGGGTTGGCCCACTTTTGGTCGCGTCAGAACTTTCAGTCTTCCGAGGACCGTGTGATCGCTTTTGCTTACACATTTCTCGGCACTCGGATTCAGTGTGCACAGTGTCACAAACATCCGTTTGACCGGTGGACTCAGGATGATTTTCAGCAGTTTGAAGGCTTCTTCAGGACGACACGCGGGCGCGCCACAGTTCAGCCGAATACGCGTGAAGAGTACGACGCGATGGTTGCTGGTATTGAAGGCGCTGAGGGTCTGAAGGGAAATGACCTGCGTCGTGTACTGGCCAGTGCACTGCAGGATGGAATGATCGTACCGTTTCCCGAAGTCTACACGACTCGCGTTCCGGCAGCGCGAGCCGGCGCCAGAAGACGAAATGCCGTCGTTGCTTCACCGACAGCGCGGCCCCTGGGTGGCAGCGAAGTCAATTTGTCTGAATTCGAGGACCCCCGTCAGCCACTGATGGACTGGCTGCGGTCACCTGAAAATCCCCTGTTCGCGAAGGCCTTTGTGAATCGCGTTTGGGCGGCCTATTTCGGTCGTGGAATTGTGCAGCCATCGGACGACCTGAATCTTGCGAATCCTCCCGTGAATCAGGGGCTGGTGAATTACCTTTCCAGCGAATTCATTGCCAGCGGTTTTGATATGAAGTGGTTGCACCGGGAGATCCTGAATAGTCGCACCTATCAGTTGAGCTGGATTCCGAATTCCACCAATCGGATGGATGAAAAGAACTTCAGCCGTTCCGTACCCCGACGCCTTCCTGCTGAGGTTGCCTACGACATTCTGGTGCAGGCGACGCTGAATTCGGAAAAGAATGCGGCGGTTGTTTCGGATGTCAGCGGACGAGCGGTTTCAATTCCCGGCTCCGGTCTGCGACGACGGGCAAACGGTGAAGCAGCGTACGCAATGACGGTGTTTGGCCGCTCGATTCGCGAGAGCAACTGCGATTGTGATCGAACTGACGAACCCAGCCTGCTGCAGACGATCTTCCTGCGCAACGACGATCAGGTGCTGGCGATGCTGGACGCAAACGATGGCTGGTTGCGCGAAGTCTGCAGGGCCAATGAGATTCCTTTCAGTAGCCGATCCAGTGGCGGAAGGACTGGTGTCAATTCGCGACAACTGGCACAGCTCAAGGCTCGTTACCAGCAGCAGCTGAAGAAACTGAAACAACAGATCCAACTGGCGGAAAAAGATGGTTTGAAAGGGCGACTGCCGTCGCTTCGAAATCAGCTGGGCAAATTGCGTGAGCGGGCTGTCTCTGCAGGCGTTGTCACTCCGACTGCCGAGGAAGCCGAAGCTCTTGCCGCCGCCCAGGAGGCAGAAAAGGCAAATGCCTCTGCAAACGTAGACGCTGAGACGATTGTTCGTGAGGCTTACCTCAGGACTCTGTCTCGGAATCCAAACGATGATGAACTGGCGGTCTCTGTGGAATTCATCAATGCTTCAGAGGATGCTGCAGAGGGTGTTCGCGGTGTGCTTTGGGCTCTTGTGAATACGCGAGAGTTTCTGGTGAATCGTTGAGCGGTAAGGCTTTAGCTGGGCTTGAATACACTTCGATTCTTAGTGGCGTTTTAAAAAATCATAGGTCTCAGGAGACTGTGAGATGGCTTCGTTTCGCAATTGTGACGGCATGGTGCGTCGAGATGCCTTGAAGGCCGGTGTGCTCGGGTTCACCGGGTTGTCGATGGCCGGGTATTCCCAGCTCCAGGCTGCTAACGGTGTGGATCCGACAGCGAAGGGAAAGTCGGCGATTTTCGTCAACCTCAACGGCGGTCCGTCCCACATGGACACGTTCGATCTGAAGCCTGACGCTCCCTCTGAATACCGAGGCGAGTTCAATCCGATTCAGACATGCCTGCCCGGCGTGACGATTTCAGAGCATTTGCCGAACATTGCGGGCTGCATGGACAAGTTTACGCTGTTGCGAGGCGTCTCGCATTCAGTGGCCGCCCATGCACTGGGAACAAAGTATGTCAATACCGGAAACCGGCCGCTGCCGTCACTTGAGTTCCCGGGTTATGGGGCCGTTATTACTCGCGAATGTGCCACCGATCCGGAACTGCCGCCGTTTGTGGCGATTCCGCGCAGCTCGCAGCGGCCCGGCTATATGGGTGTGAAATATGCTCCCATGGACACCACCTCCACACCAACAATCGGCCAGCCCTACCGCGTTCGCGGCATTTCCATGGCTGGTGGGGTGACGGTCAGTGACTTTGAGCGTCGGCAATCGCTGCTGTCACGGCTCGACCGCACATTCAGCGACGTGGAAAAGGATAACCAGTTGCTGGACGGGATGGATGAGTTTGCTCAGCAGGCTCACGCGGTCATTTCGTCGACGCGGGCCCGCGAAGCGTTCGATATCGGTCGCGAGGATGCTTCGTTTGCAAAAACATTTGGAAGCTCTCAACTGGGGGCCAGCTGTTTGCTGGCTCTGCGGCTTGTCGAATCCGGCGTACGGTTTGTCACGGTGACCAATGGTGGCTGGGACACTCACCGCGACAACTGGAATGCCCTGAAGGATCGCCAACTGCCATCGCTCGATGAATCGTTGGCTGCTCTGTTCAATGGTCTGGCAGCGCGGGGCCTGCTGGAATCAACAGTTGTTTATGTCACCGGTGAGTTTGGTCGTACGCCGAAGATCAATACGGAACGCAACGGCCGCGATCACTACCCTCGCAACATGTTTATGATCATGGGCGGTGGCGGTGTCCGGGGCGGCCAGGTTCTTGGCGAGAGCGATGAAAAGGGAGCCATGCCGAAGAACGACGGATTTTCACCCGACGATGTGGCTGCCAGTTTCTATCACGCGATGGGAATTGACCACACGATTGAATATCTCACCCCGACGGGGCGACCAGTCATGATCGTGCGGGAAGGAACTGTGATTCCGGAGCTGTTTGCCTGACAGTTTTTGCTGACTGGCAATGTGATACAAAACGCCGGCCAATGAAGGCCGGCGTTTTTTTTCATGTCAGAAGATTCTGTTGTCCGGCACATGACGACGTGTCTGGCGCACAGAGCTGCTCTCTGAGATCACTTTGAGTAGACTTAGTTGCAATGTTCGCCGCGTTTTGCCGACCATCAAATTCTTCAACTCTGCTGGGCATCTTTCTGATGCTCACAGCTGGTTCTGTCGCTGCGCAGACACCGGCTCCCCCAGCAGACGACAGCTGGCAGATGGGATATCGCGGCTTTGAGATGCTGGTTGAAGATACGGGTATGAGTGTCGTGACCGACGCCGAGGAGGCTCTGAATCTTCCCGAATCTTCCGCAGTGGTTGTTTCCGGGCGGCTGAATCGGATGATTGCCAGTGATTGGCTGCGCCTGCGGCGATTTGTGGCTCAGGGAGGGGCATTACTGGTCATTGGAGAGGAAGCCTGCGAGATTTCCGGAGTCACAACTCTGAAGAAAGGGCCAGTCACGACAAGCCAACCCGATGCAACATTTTCAGGATACAACGATGTCCTGCAGATTCCGGTGCGTTCTCAAGCCAGTCTGTCCCGGGGAGTGAGCACGATCGTCGCAAATCGGAGTGGCTGGCTGATGCGTCCCAGAGACCAATCGTTGCGGTGGGAGGTCGTCGCAGCAACTCCGGCTGACAGTCAGCCAACCGCTGCAGCGGAGGCGGCCATCCTGTTGTGCGGATACGACGATCTTAGCCAATCAGGTGTCTTCATCATCTGTGCTGATCACAGCCTGCTTTCGGACGGCATGCTGTGGTATGGCGATAATGCAATTCTGGCGATTCGAATTGCAGAAGCGTTGGGGGCCGGCGATCGGGAGCGATGTGTCTTCCTGAGGAACGGTCGAATCCAGAACATTCGATCGGAGATGGAAAACCGTGGTGCCCCGCCAATTCCTCCGTCGCGTCCCCCAATTCCGCCCCCTTCGCAAATTCCCGAAGAGCCCCCGAATCTGGAAACGCTGATTCGCAGAACCAACGAGTTTCTGGACCTGCTGCAGCGATCCAACCTTGCCAATGAATGGTTGAAAGATCGTCCAGGATCGGTTGGCGAGGTGCGCTGGCTGCGATTGATTGTTTTCCTTGGTGCTTTGCTGGGCTGTCTATTGCTTCTGTGGCGGGCATTTCGACAGTTTCGGCCACTGCTTCCGGAGTGGAAGAAGCGGGTCATGAAGTCGATGTATCAAGCCACTGCCGCCGATCAGATCGCAAAAGCAGAATTCGGGTCAGCTGCTGAGGTTCTTTGTCGCTCGTTTTGTCGTGAGCTGAGTGGTTCTGTGCTTGAATCTGACTGGTTAATGCTGAGATCGAATGCTGCACAAACAACTTCAGCGGCTGAACTTCCCGGACGGCTGCGTCGAGGACTGGATGAAATTGTCTCTATCGCTGTTCGCGGCACCGCAGTAACGATGCCGCGAAAGCGGTTCGAAGAGTTGGGGAAGAGTATGAGGGAATTACGCCTGCGGAATCAGCAGACGCGATTGATCCGAAGTGATCACCTGTCCTCAGGTGCCGCTTCCGTGATGTCGCCGATATGGTCGCGTACTCGCCCGTAAGCATTCAACGTATTCAGGAAGGCCACTGTGATCTGTGGATGGACTGCATTTTCAGTCAGGTCTGTCAGATTACGTTTACGAGCGTCCTTAATCGTTTGGCGGATGTTGCGTCGCAGAGTTTCAGTTCGCCGGGCAGCCTCCTGATCCGACATTCGAAGAGCCGAGTTAATGCTGCTCACGTATTCGGTGACCTGCTGATGAAGCTGATGCAGTTCGCCCAGCTGTACCTCGGTAAAGGTGTTACCACCCTGTCTCAGCTTCTCATCAAAGCGACAGATGTTCCGGATATAATCGCTGACAGATTCATATTCGTTTGCCAGCTGCAGTTGCTGTCGGCACTCCTCTGCAACGGAGTGGGGAACGCTGCCGGAGAGCAGATCTGTCACAAAGCGTGAGACCTCATCCTGAATCCGGTCGAGGATCTTTTCTCGCTGCTTGACTTTCAGAATCAGGTCGTCTTCGATTTCTTCAGAACGCCGGATAACGTCCGTCCAGTCCAGCATCTTCTCGCATCCTTCAGCCATTTTCAGAATCTCGTTGCGGGACTGTTCCGCCGCCAGCAGCGGGGTCTCCAGCATGCGGATATCGAGATCGGTGAGACGCGGTTGTTCGCGGAATCCGCGTGAGGGCACCCAGACTTCGAGCTTGCGTGCAAACCACGGAACCAACGGCAGAAACATCAGCGTATTGACCACATTGAAGATGGAATGCGCTGATGCGATGCGTGCCGCCGTGTCATCAGGGCCAAACTGGTTGAGCAACCGGATGTAGATCTGGAAGGCCGCCGTGATCCAGAACGCACCGATCAGGTTGAACAGGATGTGGAAAAAGGCAGCACGTCGGGCGTTGGTCGTCGCTCCCAGCGTTGCCAGGAATGCGGTGACAGTCGTGCCAATATTCTCGCCCATCACCAGTGCTGCTGCGGTTTCAAAGCCGATCAGGTCCTGTGTGGCGAGGGTGATGGTGATGCTGAGGGTTGCTGATGACGACTGCACCAGCATCGTTAGCAGGCAGCCCGCCATGGCACAGCCGAGTACTCCCAGATACGTATCGGCGCTGAATTGCCGGAACCAATCTTCAAACCCGGGCGTTTCACGGATGATCTTGCATGCGTCCTTCATCAGCTCGAGGCCATAGAAGACCATGCCGATTCCCAGAAATACCATCGCCCAGCTACGCCAGCGATCGCCGCGTGAAAACAGATAGACAATTGCAGAGCCGCCGAGCAATGGCAGTCCGTATTTTCCGATCTTGAGTGCAATAATCCAGCCGGTAATCGTTGTGCCGATGTTGGCCCCCATGATCACGCCGATGGCCTGAGCCAGCGTCATGATACCGCTGTTGACAAATCCAACGACCATAACCGTGGTGATGGAACTGGACTGAATCAGCGTGGTAACAATTGTTCCGACACCAACGGCAAAAAAGCGATTGTCCGTGACGGCGGCAATCATCCGGCGCAGGCTGCTGCCGGCCACGGCCTGCATTCCCTCGGACAGATTCTTCATACCGAGCAGGAAAATACCAAGGCCCCCAGTCAGCCCGAATGCCAGCTCAAGTAACTTGTCGACGTCCATTCAACCGCCTGCCTTTGTTTCTAAAAAATTGTTCACGCGGCATACTATCCATCGACGGAACAACGTACCAGTCATTCGAAGCTTGAGCATCATGCATTCGATGATCTGTACCTGCACGTTGTTTCTGTGGAGCTGTTTGGCGGGATCGGCTACAGTCCGGCTGCAGCCAGCCAGTGTTGACTGTCTGTCCGTAAATGGCCTTCAGCAAGCAGGCGTTTGCCGTGCGAATTCCCAGAGATTTCATTAGCCGCACGCCAATTCGACTCAGCATGACACCAATGATTGACGTGGTGTTCCTGCTGATCATCTTTTTCCTGGTCGCCAGTTATTTTGTTCGCAGCGAGCAGTTTCGGGAAGTCTCGCTTCCGGAGGCGATCGGCGCCCAGCAGGATCTTGAAGAATCACTGCCGCACTTGACTATCACGGTGGAAGAGAATGGAGATTATTCGGTTGCCGGCGAAGCTGTTTCTGGGGAACGGGTGCAGCAGAGGTTGCATCGGTTGATGATCGAGGCAGACGAGGCGGGGCGCAAGGCTCAGTTACGAATCCGTGCGGATCGAGCGGCAGATTACAGAGATGTTCGGCTGCTCGTTGAGATGGCTGTGAGGGAGCAGATTCAGAGTATTCGATTCGCGGTTCTGCGTGCAGAATCTCCGTGAGTACAATCCCGTGACAGGAGTTGGCCGATGAAACGACCGATCCGTCGACCGACGGAGCAGCCGGATCCGATGAATGCTCTGATTGACGTTGTGTTTCTGCTGCTGATTTTCTTTGTGTGCGCATCAACGGGGTCAATTGCAGATCAGCTGTTGCCTGCGGAACTTGAAGGTGATTCTGCGGAAGTCAAAACTGAAAAGGATCCACCCCCGTCCAGCGAGTGGGATCGTCCGATCCTGAAAGTGCGACTGCAACCTTCAGACGATGGCCGGACGCAGGCCCTGTTGAACGGGCAGCCATTGGCGGATCCTGCGGAACTGGCGTTACGGTTGACCACGCTGGCCCAGCTGGCTCCTGATTCGACAGTTGTGCTGAACATTCACGATGCGGTGAAAGTCAGCGAGTTCATTCAGGTTTACGATCTGTGTCAGCGGCTGAAGTTCGCGAACATTTCGTTTGCGGTACAGGGCCGTTCCGAACCTTGAGGCGACGGCAATTCGGCGGATCGAAAAGGCGGCACTCGACAGAGACGAGGTTCTGTCACTGGCCTGCAGCTTTGGATTTCGAAGTCACAGCTTGAACGTACCGGCACTGTGGAATGGTCCGGTTGTGAGCGACAGCACGTGCTGACATCGCGCAGCGAGTCAGCACTCGGTCGTCTTTTTGTGATGCCGACCTATTCGTCCTTCGCGTCAGTGCTGGTATCGGCATCTGTTTCCGGAGTTGTTTCGGCGACAGGTGTTTCATCCGGGGCGGCGTCGGCGGATGCATCGGGCTTGCCTGCATCGGGAGCAGCATCCCCTGCTGATTCTTCGGCAAGCGCGTCAGCAAAGGCTTCGGCCGGGATGACAGCACAGGAAACGAGGGTGTCCTTTTCGTCGAGACGAATAATTCGGACTCCCTGAGTATTGCGTCCGACGGTGCTGATATCTGCGGCCCGCACTCGCTGGATTTTTCCTCTGGAGGTGACCATCAGGACTTCGTCGGATTCTATGACGGAAAGAACATCAACGACCTGTCCATTTCGTTTTGTGGTCTTGATGTCCCGCAGGCCTTTACCACCGCGTTTTTGTCGGCGGTATCTCATGTTGCCACCCGTCGAAGTTTCTTCTTCGATCTCTGTTTCGGCCTCTGCTTCTGCGACAGCCTCAGCTACTTCGTCGGGAATGCTGTCGGCATTTTCTGAATCGGATTCAATGACGCCGAAGGGGGTTCGTTTTCCGTAACCGTATTCACAGATGCTCAGCAGCGTGCGTTCAGCATCGGCGACAACCATACCGACTACGGTTTCACTTTTTTGCAGTGTGATTCCTTTCACACCTCTTGTGGCTCGCCCCATCGGCCGCGCGTCACTGTGCGAAAACCGGATTGCCATGCCGCCGGATGTGGAGAGAACGAGGTCCTGGTCACCGGAGACGATGCGGACATCGATGAGGGCATCATCATCATCCAGTCGGATGGCAATGATCCCGCCTTTTTGGGGTCTGCCGTAGGCCGAGAGAGCGGTTTTTTTGATCAGTCCTTTGCGGGTTGCGATGACGAGGTACTGATCATCCGGGAAGTGCCGTACGTTGAAGCAGTTGGCAATTCCTTCGCCATCATCCAGCTGCATCACGTTGGCCAGCGAGCGTCCTTTTCCGGTCCGTGCCTGCAGTGGCAGGTCATAGACTTTGATCCAGTGGACGCGCCCGCGGTCCGTAAAGAACATCAGGTAGTCGTGAGTACTGGAAACGAACAGGTGGGCGATGGGGTCTTCCGTGTTTGTCGCGGCCCCTTTGATCCCCTTGCCGCCGCGATTCTGAGCTTCGTAGACGTCGAGCGGGGTGCGCTTGATGTAGCCCTTTTGCGACAGTGTGACGACCATCGGCTGTTCAGCAATCAGTGCTTCTTTGTCATAGTCGCCCAGTTCTTCTTCATCGATTGTGGTGCGACGAGCATCGGGGAATTTCTGTTTCAATTCCTCCATGTCCTCGCGAACGACGGCACGCAGATTTGCTTCGTCGGAAAGCAGCCGCAGGTATTCAGCGATATTTTCCAGCAGTTGCTGGTGTTCTGCGACCAGTTTTTCGCGTTCGAGGTTTGCAAGCGAGCCCAACTGCATGGAGACAATTGCTTCAGCCTGATTGCTGGACAGGAAGTATTCGGAAGCCTCGCCGTTTTCTGACTGGAAGGACGAATATCCGGAATCTCCGAGGGCTCTGGAGACGAGCGGTGCGGGGATTGGGATTGTCTGCAGAGCCTCCTTTGCGGCTGCACGGCTGGATGAATCCCGAATGGTCTGGATAACACGATCGATGTCAGTTTGTGCCAGCAACAGACCTTCGACAGTGTGTTTACGTTTGCGAGCTTCCCGCAGCAGATATTCCGTGCGACGTCGTATCACGTCGACCCTGTGTCGCAGGAAGGCATCCAGCAACATTCGCAGCGCCATCAACTGAGGGCGATTTCCGTCGAGAGCGAGCAGGATGACGCTGACCGTGGTCTGTAGAGGAGAGAACTGGTACAGCTGATTCAGCACAACGTCACGATCTGCATCTCGTTTGAGTACAATATGCAGTCGAACCTGCCAGGACGGGACGTTGCGGTCGGTCAAATCGACGATGCGGGAAATACCCTTGATTCGTTCTTCGGACACAAGCACTTCAAGTTTTTCGCGAATGCGATCGCGGGTTTCCATATAAGGAATTTCCGTGACGACGATGACATCCGAGTTCTTTTCGGTTTCGAAGTGCGTGCGCGATCGCAGGGTGATGGTGGACCGCCCGGTGAGGTAAGCCTGGCGAATGCCCATACGGCCGCAGATGATGCCGCCGGTTGGAAAATCCGGACCTGGCAAGGCTTCGAGCAGTTCGTCGAATGAAATGTCGGGCTGATCAATCACGCGAATCACGGCTTCGCAAACTTCTGCCATGTTGTGTGGTGGAATGCTGGTTGCCATTCCGACGGCAATTCCGCTGGAGCCATTGACCAGCAGGTTCGGGAACCGCGATGGTAAAACGACTGGCTCAAGTCGGTCGTTGTCATAGGTTGGGGCGAAGTCGACAGTTTCGCGATCGATGTCCCGCATCATTTCTGCAGCGGCCGCCGACAATCGTGCTTCTGTGTAACGCATTGCCGCCGGAGGCAGACCGGCCAGTGATCCAAAGTTCCCCTGCTTGTCGATCAGGACCTCACGCATCACCCAGTCCTGAGCCATGCGGACAAGTGCCGGGTAGATGGCCCCTTCACCGTGGGGGTGGTAGTTACCGGAAGTATCACCACATATCTTGGCGCACT